>JAISAX010000883.1 GCA_031266495.1 Opitutaceae bacterium | reverse complement strand
TGCTAACAAAGCTCTCCGGGACGCCGGGCTCAATCGGTAATGTCTGGTTTTTCATATCTCCCATGCCTACCAGAATGCCCGGCTTCCCTCCTCTTCGCTTGCGGCTCCGCCGCTCTGTGCCCTCTGCGTAAAATCCGGCCCGGAGCAGCTTCCCGCGCGAACCGGTCTTTCGTCATATCGTATTCTCCGTAAACCGCGTCCCACGTTGACGCCCCTCCTCCTTTTGCGCTGATTAGGTCCTTTCCGCACCGTCACGCACACCATATGTCTGTCCACCGTCCGCAGCCTCCCGCCCGTCGCCCGGCCCGCGTTTCCCGCCGGGGTTCCGACCTGCTCTGGCGGGCGACCGGCAAGGATAATCGCCGCGCCATCGGCATCGGCATCGCCGGCACGATCCTGTTTCACCTGCTGCTCATCCTCCTCGTCCCGCGCCTGCCGTGGGCGCGCTGGTCCCCTGAACCCTCCTCCTTCGATTCGTCCCGCATGTTCGACATCGAGGTCGGGCCCGACGCCGTCGTCGAGCCGCCGCCCGAAGAACAAACCCCGCCGCGCTTCGTCGAGGTCAATCCCGATGCCCCTGACACCCCCCCCGACAAGGCGCCCAACACCGGCTCGCAAAACCAGCAGGTCGCGCAGCCCGAACCCTCTCCCGAGACCCGACCCGACGCCGACACCCCCGCCGTGGACGGCGAAAAGGAAGACTCCACCGCCATCGTCAGCGGCAGCCTGACCCAACCCGCCCTGCCGACGCCGCCCCCGCCGCCGCCCGCTCCGGAGACGCCCGAGCCCGAAACCGTCCCCGACAAACCCTCTGCGCCCGACGCCGCCCAGGTCGCGCTCGATCCCCTCCTCGGCTACGAAAATCTGCAAAGCCCCGCCGACAACAGCCCCGGCACCACCAGCACGCCCGTCCCCCCCCGCCCCGGCGACGCCGACCGCCAGGTCGAAGGAACACCCGACGGCGCCCCGACCGGCACCGCCGCGCAAGGCAACGACGTCCCCCGCATCGACCGCAGCCGTCCCATGCCCCGCCCGCGCCTGCCTGCCGCCGCGGTCGTCCGCGCCCGCCCCACACCGATCCTCAGGAATGTCATCGGCACCTGTAACATCGGCGCCGTCGCCTACGACGCCAGGTGGAGCAGTTATGGCGAGTACCTCCAGCGCCTCGTCGACACCGTGCAGGTGCAATGGGAACGCCTCATCATCAACAGCACAGTCTATTCCGCCGCCGGCACGACGGTGACCGTGAAATTCGAACTCAACGACAAGGGCGAGATCTCCCGCATCATCAAGGTGACGAGCAACGGTTCGCGCCCCGCCGAGTACAGTTGTGTCAACGCCATCCAAGCCCGCTCCCCCTACGGCGACTGGACCGATGACATGAAGCAGGTTCTCGGCACGACGCAGGAGATCACCTTCATCTTCCATTACCAGTGACCCCGCGCACGACGCCGTGAACGCTCAACGTCCAACCCCTGACATCCAACGTCCGGCGCGCCGACACGCCAAGGGTCGGCATTCCCCTTCGCTCTCGAATATTCAACCTTCGATACCGGATGTCCAAAACCTCCCCCTCGGTCCCGGCGTCCGCCTCATCGCCCACGATGCCAACGGCCTTGCCGCGCTCGACAAACCCGCCGGCGTCCTCTCGCACCCCAACGATCGCGCCGACGAACCCCGCTCGCTACTCCATGCCCGCTACGTCCGCGACGGCGAATACTACGAATGGTACTACGAATGGATATCGCAGGAACGGGGTCCGGAAACCGGAAACGCCCTCCCCCCCTCCCCCCCCCCCCCCCCTTCCTCGCGCCGCCTGTGGCTTCTCAACCGCCTCGATTCCGCCACCTCCGGCGCAATCCTCGTCTGCGCCGACGGCGACCTCGCCCGCGAAATCCGCGCGCTGTTTCTCCGCAAACAGATTCGCAAGGTTTACCACGCCCTCGTATTCGGAATCCCCTCACAGGCCCGGCAAATCTGGCGCGACCGGCTCGCCGTCCAGAAAAAAGGCGGTGTGATCCGCACCGGCACTGGCGGCAACATCCCCTCCGAATCACACATGACCGTTCTCCGCCAGCAGCGCAGCGTCCCCTTCCCTCTGGCGCTCCTCGAACTGGAGCCGCGCACCGGCCGTAGCCACCAGCTTCGCGTGCAATGCGCCTCCCGCCGCCTGCCCATTGTCGGCGACGCCACCTACGGCGATTTCGCGGCCAACCGTGCCATCGCCAAAAAGCACGGCCTGAAACGTCTCTGCCTCCACTCGCACGAAACCGCCTTCGACTACGAGTGGCGCGGCCGCACCCACACCTTCCGCGCCACCGCGCCGACGCCACCCGAATTCCTCCGGCTCCTGTAACCGGGCTTCCGGCAGAGAAAGATTTCTCCGCCTTCCCCCCATCTTTTCCGCCGCCGGGCGCAGGTTCTGTTGTCGGCAATCTTGTGTACAAGACAGCTGACAGCGCCTCCGCCACGTCCCTCCCCTCGCCTCCCGGCGCCGCTCCCCGCCCCGCTCCCCGCGGCCTTGCGATCGCCCGCCGCCGGGCCGGATGCGCACCCCGTCGCCGGGTGCCTTGACCAGACGCCTGCCCGCTGCACCGGACGCTTGCGCCGGAGCGGCGGGGACGCCGTTGCTCCGGCAAGCCGAAGCAAGCCTCGGGGTATCAAACCCGGGGCAAATGAACGGCTGCAGGACGCCGGCATGGTCGCCGGGCTCGACGAGCGTTTTCACGAACAACTGGTCGAGGCGGGTGTAACTCAAAATGGTGTCAGCAGGACAGGATCCCGGAATCTCCGGAATTTTTACACAAAGCTTGCGAAGGGCACAGAGCGGCGGAGCCGCAACCGAAGTGAAGGGAAGCCGGGCATTCTGGTAGGCATGGGAGATATGAAAAACCAGACATTACCGATTGAGCCCGGCGTCCCGGAGAGCTTTGTTAGCAAATTTGGGGGACAGATAACAGG
>JAISAX010000827.1 GCA_031266495.1 Opitutaceae bacterium | reverse complement strand
GGGGGACCTGCGGAGGGTTATTTCCCGTCGGGGGCGCGTTTTCAGTAACCCGGGATGGTCAGCCGGGGCTGACTCAACGTTGACGGACGCCTCGTGGGCGTGCCGCCGGGCACGGTGGCATCGCCGCGCCGGTGAGGTTTACCTGCCGCATGGTTGGCCCGTCTTGCCAGGTGCTCTTGACGAGTGTGACAATGGGCGCGACGGGCGAGCCGATCTCGTTGCGGAAAATCTGGCCGATCAGCAAGTCTGCCGCCGCCATGCCAAGACCGCGGTTGTCTTGCCTTATGCCGGCAATCTTTCCGATATTGTCGCCCCCGACATCAATACTTACATAGGCGGCATCTTCGGGCACCCGTATTCCGTATTCATTCAACCATGACAACGGACAGTCCGGCCAGATGCCGATGACGGCGTCCGGACGATGTTTTTCCAGCCAGCGGAAGAAGGGAACTTTGCTGCCATCGTCGTCATCGATCAGCAGCGGCGGGATGTTTTTGCCGCCAAACCACCACCGGGTGCCGATGAAACTGGCAATAAGGGAGGGAGGCTGCGCGGCGAAACGTTTGTTGATGGCAATGCCGATGCGCCGGTAGCCGGCCTCATGCAAACGAATGAAGCAGGTGGGCATGATGTCGTTGCCGTAATGCCCGGCATGATGCAACGGAACGCGCGTGCAGCGGCTGGCGGAACCGAGCGTGACGACGGCCATGCGCGACCAATCCAGCCCCGACGGCTGCAAATCCGGAGGGGGCGGCGCGATCATGGCGCCACGCACGCCGCGAGCCGCCATGACTCGCGACAGTTGCCGGGAATGTTCACCGCGGGAACCGAGCCACATCGCTTGCAGGTCAAAGCCCGCTGCCGCCGCCTTGGCCCGGGCACCCGCAAACTGGTCCACGTGGGACGAAAGCCGTTTCCATGCGTGTTCCGTCGGCGCGGCAGTGAGGAACGCCAGCACTTCGCCCGAGGGTAGCACGCGCCGGTGCTGGCGCACCTGCGCCATCAGGGCGGTGACGAGCGGATTGACGCGGTAGCCTGCCGCCGCGGCAGCCTCGAGCACGCGCTGGCGCGTGGCCGGGGAAACGCGCGGCGCGTTGCGCAAGGCGCGCGCCACCGTATTGTGGCAGATCCCGAGTTTCGCGGCCAGCGCGCGCGTGGTGGGCGGCGGGGATGACAGGCGCGGTGTGGAGGAATCGGGGACGGGGGAGCGCGGCGCAGTCATGGCGTTAACGGAATTGGACAGAAATGGAATGGCGGAGGAGATACGAGAGCGGGGAACGGAAATGTCACGTGTATCACAACGGAGAATTTGGACGTTCGGGACAAATGTTGTTTGATTCCGCACAAGACCGGTCTGCACGTCAATTCGACCGACGGACCGGGCTCACGAATTGCGCCGCAATCCGGAAAACAACCATAAAACAATCAACCCGTTTATCCACACCCGCCATGAAACCTGCCCGCACATGCTTCCTGCCGCTTCTGTCCATACTCCTTGCCGGTTTGCCCACCGGTCTCCACGCCGCCACAATCACCGCCGGGTTCGACGGTGGCAACAGCACGGCCACTGTCGATGCCTGGACCGGCATGGCGGGCGTCGGCTGGGTTGGCGCGTGGATCGATTCCCGTTCGTCCAATGTGATGGAGACCACATTGGTGACGTCTGCCAATCCCCTGCGGTCCGGTTCAGGCAATTACCTGGCGACGACATTCACCGCGTCAGGCGGCAGCGGGGAAAAATTCGCCAACGTGGCCCGTATCGCCTCATCCAGTACACTTGATTACGCTCGGCCCGTGGTGATTTCCTGTCTCTTCCGGCCCGAAGGCAGCACCATCCAGTCAACCTCCACGTATTACCGTTTTATCCTCAACAATAACGCGGTGGAGCTTAGCACCGGCGGCAACAACCTCTTCGTGATCACGGGCGGCTCCAGCGCTTCTCCCAACTGGGTTTTCAGCGGCAGGACGGAGGGAGGGGGCACGACCGGCATGGCAGTGGATTCAGGCATCGCGGTGGTGACGGATCACGTTTACAGTTTTACATTCACGCTCGACATCGCCTCGAAGTCTTTTCTGGCAACCGTGACAGATCTGGACACGGCGGCCTCCTTTACCACTCCGGCCCCCGTTTTCTATCGCTACGGAGGTGCCGTGGGCAACCTGGCGCTGGAGTTTGGCGCCTACATGGCTTCGGCCACGAGCGGCGCGATTTCGTTCTCCATCGACGATATTTCCGTTTCCACGGGCGCCATCCCCGAACCGGCCACCGGTGCCATCCTGGGCAGCGCCGCCGTGTTGCTCATCGCCGCGTTGTTTCGCCACTGCCAGAGATAACGCGCCTCCGGATTTTTATCGCAAAACCGTGTCGTTCCTCTCCTGGTCCATGAACATGTTCTCCCTCCCCCCTCTCCTCCCCCCTTCATTCCCCCATTGTATCCGGCTCGCCACTTCACGAAGGGAAAATGGCGCTTTCACGCTGGTCGAATTGCTCACGGTGATCGCCATCATTGGCATCCTTGCGGCGATCATTATCCCCACGGTTGGCAAAGTCCGCGAATCCGCCCGCACCGCTGTCTGCGCCAGCAATCTGAGGCAAACCGGCGCGGCAATCATGCTCTGGGGGAACGATAACAAGGGGCTCTACCTGCCCTCGCGGGTTGCAGGCATGGGCGGCATGTTTGGCACGCAGTACTGGAACTGGTATGGCTCCGCTTATTCGACGGGCAAGGCGTCCGAGGGCCTCAGCCCGCTGGCCGGCTACATGGGGATGCCGACAGACGTGGACAACGGCTGGAAGGCGCTGAACAGAATTACCATTTGTCCGCTTGCCCGGAGCGACAGCGTTCCCGCCGCTCCGGCTGATTTGCTGGGCGCGTACGGGTATCCCTACGTGGCGAATTACTGGATCATGGCGCATCCGACCGCCGCTGGACGGAAACCCGTTCCCATGTCTTCCGTCGGCAACCCGTCCTCCATTGTCATGCTGGCCGAAGGGATGTCTGACAGCACATGGGGACTCGGCATCAGCGACCACAACAACCTGGCTCGCGTCGGCGAACTTCACGGCGGCAAGGCCAATGTCTTGTGGGCCGACGCCCACGTCACCCTCTCGAAAAAAGCGGACATCGCCGTCGCCGGGAAAATCAACCCCGATTCCTGATCCCGCGCGCTCGCGCCGCGCCGCCCCGGCCTGGCCTGGCTGGTTGCCGCGCCGCTCCTCCGGAAAATCCTGTATCCATTTAATAATTATTCCATGCTCGCATTCGCTCAATCCTTCGGCGGCCACGAACGCCGCCGCTACCTGACATATCCGCACTGCAACGGATTTGCCGACGGAGGCCGGAGCCTCGTCCTCGGCCAGACGGAACCGGGTGTATCCAGCATATGGCGACACGACCTTGAAACCGGACGCGAGGAACGGTTGTGCGAATTCGCGCACGCCGCCGGCGGCCCGGATCCGGTTTTGTATTTCGACATCGCGGCTTCCGCCAACATGCTCGTTGTCAGGTCCGGCGGCTCCGTGTGGAGGCTCGACCTCAATGCGCCCGCCGGCATTGCAAAACCGGAACGCCTCTGGCACGGAGACGGAGCAGACCTTTGCGGACTTGTCAGCGTGAGCGCCGGCGGCTCCCGCGTCCTCTTCGACAATCGTCCGGACAACGCCCTCTCGCGCTGGCGGCTCATCGAACTCGATCTGCGCCGGGAACCGGAAACACGCGCGCGCATCGCGGGCGAGTTCTCCTGGTGGGCCAATCACTTTCACTTTTGTCCGCATGACGAGACGTGGATCGGCTTTTCTCACGAAGGCCCCACCAGCCAGATCCCCGACCGCGTCTGGGCCATGCACCCCCGGCTCGCGCCGCAAGGCCGGTGCCTGTTCCGGAACGGAGCGGCGAACCTCTGCGTTGGGCACGAACGCTGGGCCTTTCATGCGAGCAGCGCGTTTGCCGTCGCCTATGGCGAAAGTCCTTCCGGTCCGCGTGGCGTTTACGAAATCCGTGCTCCGGAAACGGAGACGGACTCCCTCTCCCCCCCCCGGCTGGTAAGCGAAGGCGACCGCGACTGGCACGTGGACATCAGCCGCTGCGGCCGTTGGGCCGTCGTGGATACAACCGGCCCGCATGACGCGCCCGGACGCGGCTGGCAGGACGCGCGCGACATCAGCGACATCCTCTTGATTGACACCGCGACAGGCCGGCGCGAATTCCTCGCCCGCAGCCGTCAGGATGGCAAACACCCCTGTCATCCGCATCCCGTTTTCAGTCCCGATGGCTCCGCCATTTTTTACAACGAAGCCGCGCCCGATGGCGGCGGCCACCGTGTAATCGCCGTATCGAACCCCTGGATAAACAAATGAACCGGCGGCGGGAACCGGTCCTCCCTCGTCACCATGAACCCTCTGAAAACGCACACACTGCTCTTTGCCCTGTTGACGCTCCTTCCCGTGGCGGCCCGCGCCGGATTACCGCCCGTGGAAGAACCGGCTGTCAGCTCGGGACACTACACATGGACCGCGGGCCGGGATTCCCTCGTCCCCGAAGCGGCAGGCGCCCGCGCCCGCGCTGCCGGCACCTTTTTCGGCGACACCGAACACGTCTCCGGCTTCAGCGTGGGCGACGATCCGGCCAACGGTGTGCGCACCGTCAACGTGCGTCCCGGCGTGACCTCGGCGGCGTTCGAATACAGGTTCGACTTCAGCCGCACCTCTTCGCGTGTGGTGCGCATGAGCGTGCGCGACATCCTGCGACTCGAGCCCGAACCCGGCAACTGGGCCGCGCTCACCGTGTATTGGCAGGCCGATGACAAAGGCCCGTGGAATGAACTGCGTTCCCTCAACAGCACCCGCTTCGTCGCCCCGCCCGCCCGCACCAGCGAAGTCACCCTCCCCGCACCCGCCGCCGTGATCCGCTATCGTGTCGAATTCGCCTCCGAAAAGCCTGTCGCCTTCAAATGGGGACGCGCCCGCTGGAACTACCTCAAGGACAACGCCGCCGATAACGCTTTCAGGATCGACTTCACCCTCGCCAAAGCCGGGCCGCATACCGCGGACGCGCATCCGCTCGCTCTTCCCCCCAACCCGGAAAGCCCCTGGGGCATCTCCGCCCATCCCCTGCGCTCCACCGAGTGGAGCCGCCTCGACACCCTCGTCGAACGCGTGGGGCAGGCCGGCATGACGTGGCTGCGTGAAGACTTTTCCTTTCCCCGCATCCTGACCAGAGACGGACAGAGGGATTTTTCCGGATTCGATGTGCTCGTTGACCGTCTCGGCCGGGCCGGCGTCGGCATGGTCGGCATCCTGACCGCCTACGCCAGCGATCTCCGGCAAAAAGACCACGGAGACATCGTGCCCATCCATGAGCATCCCGAAGCCTGGCGCATTTACGTGCGCGCTATGGTCGGCCGCTACCACGATCGCGTGCGCCACTGGGTCATCTGGAACGAACAGGACGGCGGATTCTGGTCCCCCAAACCCGACGCTGCCCAGTACACAAAAATCCTCAAAATCGCCCACGACGAAATCCGCCGCATCGATCCCGGTGCCAAAATCATCACCGGCGGACTTGAGTACTGGAATACCGGATATCTGCGCGACATGTATCTCGCCGGTGCTGCGGGAAACTACGACATTATCGGAGTCCATCGTTACGGGTCCGGCCCCGATGCCAGTCCGCTTGTGCGTCGCACCCTGCGCGAGTTTCGCGCTCTCATGGCCGGGCACAACGAGTCACACATTCCGGTGTGGCTCCTCGAAAGCGGCGGCAGCACCTTCCGCTCTCCCCTCCTTGCGCAACAGCCCCTCTTTCTCGAAAAATCCATCCGTTATGCCCTTGCCCGTACCGGACGCGCCCCCGCGCCCGGCGCGCCGCTCACCGCCGGACTCGCACTCTCGCCCCGTATCACTCCCGCCCAATACGACGAGATCGACACCACCCGCCGCTGGCTTCCCGGCGTCACTCTGCGCCTCGTCCCGTCCGGGCAACTCTCCGCGCTCTCGCCCTGCGACTGCCCCGTCCTCGTCATTGAAAACGGACTTCACATCGACGCTCCGCTGCTTCCCCTGCTTCAGGACTGGGTCAAGCGCGGCGGCCTCCTGGTACTCATCGGCCATCCGCCCATGTATGTCCTCCACACGCAGGATGCCAACGGCATCTGGCAACGCCGCGATGCCGTCGGCGAGACTTATCCGCTGTTTCGCATGGCCTTTGCCGCGCACTGGAACCGCAAGGGCATCCCGGTCCAGACGGAGAACGTTTACGTCCCCGACGCCGCCCTTGCCGCAGGCGTCCCTCCTGTATCCGGAATTTACGTCAACCGTTTTTTCAGCGCCGACCGGCTGCGGCCCGGCGACACGTTCACGCCGTTGCTCGGCATTCGGGATTCCCGGGGAGAACCCGTTCCCGACGTCGCGGCCGTTGCCCTCCACACCTGCCACGATTGGAAAGGCGCTGTCCTTGCCAGTGCGGTTTCCCTTGGCGGAGGCTGGACGGAGGAGGAGCAGGCCGCACTCATCCCTCGCATGTACCTGAGCTATCTCGGCACGCCCGAATCCGGTGTCGAAAAAATCTTCACCTACGATCTCCATGACGACGGTCAGAAGCGTGGCGAACGCGAACACAACTTCGGCCTCGTGCGCCAGGACTGGTCGCCCAAGCCGGCTTTCCACGCTTATGCCGGAATGACGAAGGCGCTCGGCACGGCTCCGGAATTCGTGCGGCGTCTTTCAGAGGGAAAGACATCTGCCTGGGCTCTGGTTTTCCGTCGAGCCGAAGACGGCCGTCTCGTGCTGGCCGCGTGGTCAACGGATGCGGACGAGCGTTTCGAGGTGACGGGGGCTGACACCACTGTAATGGTCTCCGGCGACGTTGTCCATTATCGGGAACTGCCGGAGGGCACCGGACCGGAAAAACTGCAAATCCGGTTTTTTTGACCCGTCCGGAAGGAGTGCGGCGCGGCTGGGCGTGCGGGTGACAGGACCGGTTTTTTATCAGATTCCGTGGCGTTCGTTGCCATCGCGGAGTGGATACGGAAATTTTGTAGTGACGGGCCGGATGCCCGACGCCGATCCGGTGGCTTACGGCGCGGTGCGGGTGATGGTGAATCTTGACCAGACCGGCGAGGCGGCTGGCGTGGCGGCTGCGCTGGCGCTGGAGCGATTTCGGCCTGTTACGCCGTCTGCACCGTTATCCTGCCGGAGGGCGGCATTCGAGGATTTCGGCGTGCGGTTGCGGCGTGAGGGTGACGGGACCGAGGCCGGCAGGGAGAAGGAATTTTTCGTACAGGCCGAAGCGTTGGGGGTGAGGGGCGAGGCGAGGGGGGGGGGGGGGGCCGGATCACCGGCAGTCCCCACCACGCAGGCGCCGGCAGTGACGATGGCGAGGGTCCATTCGGTAACGTCGAGCGTGACCGGCGCG
>JAISAX010000820.1 GCA_031266495.1 Opitutaceae bacterium | reverse complement strand
GCCCGCCCAGGCCCATTGCCCACATGAAGCTCATCGTCGCGATCATCAAACCTTTCAAACTCGAACAGGTGCGTGAAGCCCTCACCGAAATCGGCGTCGCCGGCATGACCGTCACCGAGACCAAGGGCTACGGCCGCCAGAAGGGGCACACGGAGGTGTATCGTGGCACCGAATACGTGATCGAATTTCTCCCCAAGGCCGAGATCGAGATCGTCGTGCCCGACGAACTCGCCGCCCGCGCCATCGACACGATCATCGCCTCGGCCAGGACCGGCAAGATCGGCGACGGCAAGATTTTCGTTTACCCCGTCGAGGACGTCATCCGCGTGCGCACCGAAGAGCGTGGCGACGTTGCGATCTGAAACACGAATCTCAGTCCATCCCGAACGCCTTGCGCAGCTCTGCCAGCGCGGTGTCGGGCATCGGGGCCAGCGGCCCGAGCGGGCGGCTCAACAACAACGCCTCCGCCGTCGCCTCCAGCACCTCCAGCCGGTCGAAGGCATCGAGCACGTTGCGGCCAATGACGAGCGCCCCCTCGTTCCCGATCAGGATGACCGGACATTTTTTCAGATCTATCTGCACCGCGATTTTCGCCGCATCCTCGACGATCCGCGCGAACGGCACTTTCGGCGCTTCGTTGAGCACGATGTAGCTTTCGGGAATCGTCCGCGTGACCAGCGGCGTCTTCGTCATGCAAAACGCCGACGCATGCGCCGGCTGCGCGCTGATCACCGCGCCGACCTCCGGCAACCGTTCGTAAATCAGCGAGTGCAGGTGCGCCACCCGGCTCGGCCGCTGCCCGGCGGCGCAGGCATGGCCCTTCGCCCGGACCAGCCCCGAAGGCTCCAGCTCCAGCCGGTCGCGGCGGCGCGGCGTCACCAGGAACTCCCCGCGCTCGTCGAGCCGCGCCGAAAACGCCCCCGCCGTGCTGATCAGCAGCCGCTGCTCGTAGGAACGCCGCACGAAGGCGCAGATCTGCGAACGCAGCTCCCTCTCGCGGTTGGTCAGCGGCGCCGGCGCCAGTTCGCGCCACTCCGACGCCGTCTCGCGCACCAGCGCCGGGTCGGACAAAAACTGCACCTCGCCGAGCGAGGCCGCCTTGATCAGCGTCTGCGCCGCGAACTCGAGCGTCTCGAACCGCTGGAACGCGTCCTGCAAATCCGTGCCGCCGATGACGACGCCGTGGTTTTCCAGCATCACGCAATCCGCCCCCGTGCCGAACGCCCCGGCGATGTTCCGCCCCAGTTCCTCGCTGCCCGGGCAGGCGTAGGGCGCGTAAACGATCTTGCCGCACACGTTGAACACGTGTGTCTGCACCCGCGTATCCGGAACCCGGCGACAAATGCTGAACGCCACCAGCGCGCCGGGATGCGCGTGGACGATGGCCTTGATGTCGGGCCGCCGCTTGTAGATCTCGCGGTGGAAGGGAAATTCCGACGACGGCGGATGCTGTCCCTCGCGCCGGCCGTCGGGCAGCATGCGCACCACGTCGGACGGAGTGAGGTTGCCCTTGTCCACGCGGGACGGCGTGATCCAGATGCTGCCGTCGGGGTCGAGGATCGACAGGTTGCCGCCCGATGTCGTCGTCATGCGGTAGTGGTAAATGCGATGCATCGTCTGCACCAGTTCGTTGCGCGGATGTAGCCAGCGTGAATCCATCCCGCGATCCAGACAGGCAAAAGGTCCGCCTGTCAAAGCCGGGGGAGAAAAGACCGGGTGAAACGGGTGTAACTGATGTTACGCAGCTGAAGTTACGCGGACGGCCTTGAAGTGGCACGGGCTTTTTCTGACAATCCCCGTGGACGACGCGCAGCGTCGCCCTTTGCCACCAGGCAAGATCATTTGTTTGAGAGTATTACAGTTGTTTACAGTGAATGCCACGACGGTGAGCAGGGAGGCGGCGCTTTACTGTCGATCCGATCCGACGCAGAGGCAGGAATGCCGCCGCTCCGGCTGTTCAGTCTGCTCAGGCGCGATTGCCGCGACGGCGCCGCAGCGCCGCCCACGGATGCTGTTTTCGCAGGCGTTATCTTCAAATAACGGTAAAACTTTGCCTACGTCTGACTGAACATCCCAATGACTTGCCCACCTCGTGCCACTTGTCCCGGGTTAACCACTCATACTAACCTCCCGCCTCTTTCATCGGGAATGCGTTCGAGCGAACTGCGGTAGGGATGCGACTGCTCAAGCTATAGGAAATGCCGAAGGGGTCAGGCCGGAATGGCACTTAGATAAGGTAGTTTTCCGTCGTTCTGAGGGATACTTCCAAGACATGAATCGCTTCCAGTGTTGGCCCGGATTTCAGAGAGATTTTCTCTCTCAAAAGGCTGGTTGTTTCTCGCATTTTTCATGGCTTTTGGAAGTTATTGATTTTCAACGGAGAGTTGGCTTATCTAAGCGCCATTCGCGTCAGAACCCTTCCAGCAACATTTTCTGGCAGGCGTGGAGGAAATGGCGACCGTGCGCGGCGGCCATGTGGTTTTTACCTCGGCCCAGGACGATATTCAGAAAAACACCATTCCGCAGATGGTCGCCAACAGGCTGGTGCGCGCAGTGGTGCTGAAGGTAAGCATCAACATGCCGGCGGCCTGGTTGAGAAAAATCCAGACTCAGGTGCCCACCGTGCTCGTGATGCAACGCCTGCCCGACCATTCGATCCCGAGTGTCATGTGCGACAACTACGAGGCCATTTTCAAGGTGTTGGACCACTTGAGCAAACTCGGCCACAAACGGGTCGGTTTTTTCAGCGAGGATGACGGGGAAGCGACATCGATCCACCATGCCGAACGTCAGGACGCGTTCGTCAGGTCGTTGTCTCATTTCGGATTCGTGCAACGTGCCGAATATATTCAGACGCCCGCGCGGGATTTGGCCAGGGGAGAGAAGATGGAAGATGTCGTGCACAAAGGGCTAAGGGCATTTCTGGCACTCAAATCCGAACGGCCCACCGCCATTGTCTGCGCGGCGGATATTTACGCGCTCACGATCATGAAGTTGATTTCAGGATACGGATTCTCCGTGCCGGGCGACATCAGCGTGACGGGAATCATGAATACCCTGTCGTGCGATTTTTCGGACCCGTCGCTGACAAGCGTTTCGCTGCTGGAAAGCGAAATCGGAAAGGCGGCGGTGGACTTGCTCCATCGCCGCATGACAAACCCGGATGCCGTGGTCAGCCACACGGTGGTCGGCACGCGGCTGATCGAACGTCGTTCTTGTGCCGCGCCGAAATCCGCATGAACCGGAAAATCTTTTCACCGGGATGCAGTCCGGACATTTCTGGTCTTATGTCTTCCGATCAATTTTCGTTTTCCCCGCTCCGTTCTCCCGATGGCCTGCCCGCGGCCGGCGTCACAGAATCCCGGAGGACTCCCTTCACCTGGCGGGGTTTTGATGGCCGCGAGGACATTGTTGATGGACGCCAGATAAAGGTTGTCGCGCCACGCGCTCCGTTGCCCGGACGTCCGTGGGCGTGGCGTCCGGAGTTTTTTGATGCGTTCGCCGAGGTGGACGAGCAGCTCGTCGCCCGCGGGTTTCATCTTGTTTATCTCAATGTCGTCGATCACTACGGTTGTCCAAAAGCCATCGCGCACGGCGACGCGGCGTATCGGGTTCTCACCGACGCCGCCCTTCCCGGCGGATTCCGTCTCGCTTCACGCTTCGCCTTTGTCGCGCTGAGTCGCGCCGGGCTGTTCGCTTACAACTACGCCATCGCGTATCCGGAACGCGTCGCCTGCATCTATGCCGACAATCCTGTCTGCGATTTCAAGAGCTGGCCGGGGGGTTTGGGCGCCGGTCCGGGCAGCGCGGGCGACTGGCAAAAATGCCTCTCCATTTACGGTTTCGCCGATGAGGCGCAGGCGCGGGCGTACTGCGGGAATCCGGCGGACCGGATCGATGTCATTGCCCGCGCCCGCATTCCCGTGCTTCAGGTCATCGGCGATGCCGACGAGACCGTCCCGGTATCGGAAAACGCGTTACGCATTGCCGCCGCCCTGCGGGCCGCAGGTTCGCCGTATGAGGAGATCGTCAAGCCCGGCGGGTTGCATCATCCACATGGTCTGCCGGGCAACCCCGGTCCGGTCGTGGAGTTCATCGCCCGGCACGCGGGCGCGGACGCAGGCGCAGGCGCGGTATCCGGCTGAGCCGGACGGTGCTCATGCTCATGCTCGTGCGCGTGCTCACCGCGCCAGCATCGCCACTACCCAAGGGGCGGGTTCGACGGGGTTCGACGGGGTTCGACGGGGTTCTGCAGGAGGCGACGGGTTTTGCCAAGGGGGGGGCGGGGGGATTGAGCCGTGCGTGTCGCGGCAGTTTCACCAGACGACAGGGACGATATCCGAATCGGTGATGTTGTCGTCTTTGGTAATGAGGATCAGGTTCCGGGTTTTCGCGACTGCCGTGATGATGCGGTCGAACTGGTCGCCATGTGGCAAGGGAAGCGCGGGCGCGAGGATCGCCGTCTCCAGCGTGATCGGCAACACCTCCAGCGTTTCCAGAAATGGCGCCAGTACTCCGGATGCCGGACGCCCGCCAAATTCAATCTTGTCGCTGTGCAATAACAATCCGATCTCCTGCAGCGTGGCGTCACAAATGGCGGATTCTCCCAGATGTTCGCCAACAATCCTTCTCGCACGGCCCCCCCAATTTCTTGTATTGCTGTCTGGCCGCCCACACCAGGACATGAGTGTCCAACAGATATTTCACCATGAGGTGGGCAGGGTTGGCTTGGTGAAGTCGTAATCAGGATCAAGCCAGATGTGTTTGCTGGCCTCTATGAATACAGGATCACTAAAAATGCCTTTTTTGCGCACGTTTTTCTTTCCGGGATGCACCCTGTTTTTCTTTCCGGACTTCGGGCGTGGTTGCGTTTTTACGGTTCTCATGCCTGTGCAAGCTGATGGTTTTTGCAGGGAAGTCCAGTCCATGGATAGCCTCGGATATCTCTCCACGCGGGTCGCTCACCGCTCCCGCTCTCAAGGCTGGGCAACTCCTCAAAAAAACATCTCTCTCTCGATAATTTACTCTCCCTAAAAAATTTACTCATTTTGACTCTTTCCTCACTTCTGCGCTGATTTTCGCTAATCCTGATCCCGTCAAACCAGTCATTCGCGTACTGTATCCTTTCAGTTCTCGCGCCCCGCCGGTCTGCAACCGGCGTGGCTCCGGCTACCGCTCCGACGGTCTTTCCCCGCACCGGAAACGCTCCTCACGAAAACCACGGATTACACGGATAACAAACGGATTGCACAGATAAAAAACCTTCCGGTTTCCCGTGTCATCCTGATCCGTGTCATCCCGATTTTTATCCGTGTAATCCGTAGTTCTCCGGGTGGCTGGTGACGCAACCGTTCGCCTTCCGCCGAACCTCATCCGTAATCTGAAATCCGTAATCTGAAATTCCTGTCCTTTTCCAACATCATGAAAAACCACACCGGTATAATAAAAAACCATCTGCACACCCGCCGCGGCGGTTCGCTGTGGCGGATGCTGTCCGTTTTTACACTCGCGGCCCTCTTCGAGACCAGCACCGGCTTTGCCGCTTACGAGATCCACTCCGCCCAGAGTGGCTCCTGGTTCGACCCCGCTACATGGAGGGAGTCCGAGTACGTTTCCGGCAGCACGCCTTACACCCAAATTAACATTAAGCATACGGTTACGGTTGAGGCCGGCCAGTCTATGGTTGAGGCAGACGGTTCCCTTAACGTTCGCGGTCATTTTATCATAGAGGCCGGAAGCAGCTTTTCCGCAGTCGGTATCGGTATCTCGCTTGTCAAAAGCGACGGTGAAATATACGCTGGACGAATGACGCTCGGCTCCGGGGCGACTGTGAATCTCTTAACGAGCGAGCCCATTGCTCTTAGTTGCACTGGCACGGTGGAGATGGCGGCAGGTTCCTCCATATCCATGACGGGCGGATTGCTGGGATGGCAGAACCTGGTCTTCGACGGCAACGGGCAGGATGCTGCCAATGCCTGGATCTCGACATCAGCGCTTATAATGTTCCCCCACCCCAATACTGTGGAAGGATTTTCGGAGTATACAGGCCCATGATACAACATCGAACTGAACGGTTTTGCCGAGGGCACCTGGTCCCTCATCAGCGGCATCTCCACGCTCATTGATATCTATGCCTTGTTCGAGGGGGGTAGTTTGGGAACTATTGATATGAGCCAGTTGGAGAAGATCACGTTGAGCGGAGACAGCGTGGCGAATGCGAAAGCGGAATTGGGTTTCGACCTTGATGGGGCCACGGGCACGTACACCCTTTCCGTGACTATTTCAGCCGTGCCCGAGCCTGCCGGGTATGCGGCGCTGGCCGGGCTGGCGTTGCTGGCGTGGGTGGCGATGCGCCGCAGCCGCGGTGTGCGCACTTCAGTTATTGCCGGCAGCGGTCCCTTGGCGTCCGGATTTGCGTGTCACGTACATGACCGCCGCCAGCACCACGAAGAGCGCGGCCGTGCCGGCGAGGAGTGAAAAATCCTCCATCCGCAGCACGAAGTACAGGTAACCGTAAACGCCGCCGAGCAGCCCGCCGACGATCCACGCGCGGCATCCGCTGTCGAGGATGCGCCGGCTGTAGCAGGCAATCAGGAGGGTCGAGGCCGCCGCCGACAGTCCGTAGGCGGCGCCGAATGCCACGAACTCCGCCAGCGCCAGCGTGCCGAGATAAAAGAGGCAGAGCGCCGTGCCGACCAGCAGGTAGTTGAGCGCAGACAAACGGACTCCGCTCACCGCCTCGAAAATGAAAAACGTCGTGAACACCAGGGTGATGAAGAGCACTCCATATTTGATGGCGCGCTCCGTGACGCGGTAGGCGTTGAGCGGTTGCAGCAGATCCACGCCAAACGCCGAATCGTCCCAGTCAGGCAGGCCGCCCGACAGGCCGCCTGGCAGGCTGTCCGGCTGGTCGCGCGCGCCGGAGAGGAGTCCGGTTTCAGGAAAATTGCGTCCGTACCAGGATACTTGCCACTCGGCCGAAAATCCGCCGGAGCCTACTTCGCGGGTCATCGGCAGCCATGCGCCGGAAAAACCCGGATCGGGCCACGCGGAGGCGAGCTTCACCTGCGTCTGGCGTCCGAGTGGGACGAAGTCGATCCGTCCGCTGCCGTTGAGACGCAGGTCCAGCGAGAACGTTTGCGGCCCTGTGGCTGCGGAGGGCGCGGCGAGGGACGCGTGCACGCCCGACGTCATGCCTTTGATGCCGGGGCCGGGTTGCAGCGGGATGGCGTTGGCCGCGGAGTTGCCGCCGGTGGTGTCGCCTGCGGTATTGCTTTCGCCGCCGTTGCCGGATGCGGGTGTAGTGGCTGTGTCAGTACCTCCGGTGTCGCCGGTATTGATGGTATTGGTGGCGTCGCGGCCTCCCCATTTCACGACGAGGTTTTCGCGGGCGCCGCGCAGGTCGCTGATCATGAAACAGAGCCGGGCTTTTTCCGGGTGCGGCGTCACTTCCCTTTCGCGCACGAAGCCGAAGTCCGGCACGGCGAACCGTCCGCTGACGCGCAGGTGCGTCGAGTAAACGGCGGCGGTGTAAATGCTCCGCTTGCGCAACGACGGGTCGAGTTGGCCTTCGATGGCGAGGGTTTCCGGCAAAAACCATGCTTCGCCGTGCGCTGTTTTTTCGACGCTCGCGGTCTGGCGTTTGCCGTTCACAAAATGGACTTCCTCGCCGTCCGTTTTCCATGAATACGGGATGACGAGCACGGGGCCGGCGATTTTCTGCGAACGGCCCCAGGTATCCATGATTTCGCCGACGGCCTCGTGGTGACGCGCCCGCCGTTCATTGAGGGTGGAGCGGACCATCGTCAGCGGGATGAGGAGCAGCAGGCCGACCAGGCCCGCGCCGAGGATCCGGAAAAAGAGCGACCGCTGGCGGAGCCATCCGCAGATCCCGGCGATGACCGGATGCGCAGCGGGAGGCGCGACGGGAGGTGTGGCGGGAGGGGGGAGCGGAGGAATGTCCATGCCCGCGAGCATGGACGCGGATTATGAAAATCGTATGAACTCGCCGTGAAATCGGCAGGAAAACGGCGAGCTGTGTCGCGAAGGGGGGGGGGGGGGGAATTGGCACGGGCAGCCCGGCCCGTGGCCGGGCCGAAGCGCCGCCAGCCGGAACACGGGCGGGAAGCCCGTGCCAC
>JAISAX010000684.1 GCA_031266495.1 Opitutaceae bacterium | reverse complement strand
GGCGTTCGGCGAGGCGCTTGCGCAGCGGCGAGAGTTTTTTGCGCGTCTGGCGACCGGCGGGGGGGGGGGGGGGGATGGCAGGAGCGGCTTCGGCGGCGGCCAGCAGATCGGCCTTGGTGACGCGCCCGCCCTTGCCGGTGCCGGGGACGGTGGCCGGATCGATGCCGGTCTCGGCAACGATACGGGCCACGGCCGGAGATACGGACGCCGCAAACGCAGCGAGTGGGTTTTCCTGCGGTGTTTCCGGTTCCGGTTCCGGTCTTTCAGCCTTCAGCCTTTCAGCCTTCAGGCCTTTATTTTCAGTGTCGATGGTGGCGACCACTTCGCCGATCTTCACCTCGGTGCCTTCGGCCGTCCCGAGCGTGATCTTGCCGGCGGCCTCCGCCATGCCTTCCGACGTGATCTTGTCGGTCTCGAGTTCGAAGAGCGGCTGGTCGCGGGCGACAATGTCGCCATCGGCCACACGCCACCTGGCCAGCACGCCGGTGAGGATGGATTCGCCCACGGGAGGGATTTTTACGTCGATAGTTGGCATGGTCGGTAAACGGGTCGGTGGATGGGACGGATGGGACGGATAAGACAGATGGGACTGATAGGGCAGATCCGCCGGGCGGAAAAGCCCGGGAACGGGATTTTTGTACATCGCGCGGTTTTTATTCGGCGAAGGCCGCCTTGAGGAAGGCGTTGAGCTCGATCTTGTGGACGGCCAGCGCGCCGACCGCCGTGGCGGCGCCGGCATCGCGGCCGTAGCAGGCGGGCTTGCGTCCGAAAATTTCCTCAAGCTGCGGGGCGATGGTGCTCCAGCCGCCCATGTTCTGCGGCTCCTCCTGGCACCAGGCGAGGTGCGCGTGCGCGTACGTCCTGGCGACGGCGGCGAGCTTGTCCTTGTGCAACGGATACAGTTGCTCGACGCGCACGAGGGCCACGTCCTCGATGCCGTTGGTCACGCGGTAGTGGTGCAGGTCGTAGTACACCTTGCCCGAACAGAGGATGACGCGCCGGGCATCGACCGGTTTTTTCCGGTCGATCCCGAAATGCGGGTCGTCGAGAATCTCCTGAAAATGCCCGCCGGTGAAGTCGGGGAACATCGACACCGCGATCGGGTTGCGCAGGAGCGATTTGGGCGACATGACGATGAGCGGCTTGCGGAAATCGCGCTTCATCTGCCGGCGCAGGGCGTGGAAGTAGTTGGCCGGAGTCGTGATGTTGACGACCTGCATGTTGTCCTCGGCGCAGAGTTGCAGGAAGCGCTCGAGGCGCGCGGAGGAGTGCTCGGCCCCCTGCCCTTCGTAACCGTGCGGGAGGAGCAGGACGATGCCGCTGGCGCGCTGCCACTTGGATTCGGCGGAGCTGATGAACTGGTCTATTATGACCTGCGCGCCGTTGGCGAAATCGCCGAACTGCGCTTCCCAGATGCAGAGCATCCGCGGAAAATCCAGCGAGTAGCCGTAGTCGAAACCCAGGACAGCGGCTTCGGAGAGCAGCGAATTGTAAACGCAAAACCTGGCCTGGTTTTCCGCGAGGTGGCGCAGCGGGATGTACTTCTCGCGGTCCTCGTAATCGTAGAGGACGGCGTGGCGGTGGCTGAAGGTGCCGCGCTCGCAATCCTGGCCGCTGAGGCGCACGGGGATGCCCTCGATGAGCAGGGTGCCGAAGGCGAGCGCCTCGGCGTAGGCCCAGTCCACGGGGCCGCCTTCCTTGTGCGACTGGATGCGGGCATCGAGGAAGCGGCGGATTTTCGGGTTGGGGTGGAAACCGGGCGGCAGGTGCGTGAGGCCGGTGACCACGGTGTCGATCATCTCGGGCGTCACGGCGGTGGGCACCGGATCATGACTGTAAGGCGGCTGGAAAACGGCGGTGGAGCCGCGGAACTGGTCGCCCTTCTCGCCGGTGGCGGCGCGCTCGATGTCGGCGAGCTTGGCCTTCTCGAAAGCGGCGTCCATCGCGGCGGTGTACTCCGCCTTGATGGCGTCGGAATCGGCCTGGGTGAACGCCCCCTCCTCGACGAGACGCTGCGTGTAGATCGTGGAAACGAGCGGGTGCCTGGCGATCTGCTTGTAGAGGACGGGCTGGGTGAAGGCGGGTTCGTCGGCCTCGTTGTGCCCGTGACGACGGTAGCAGTACATGTCGATGACGATGTCGCGCCGGAACTTGACGCGGAATTCGAGCGCGAGCCGGGCCACCATGCAGACGGCCTCGGGATCGTCGCCGTTCACGTGGAAGATGGGCGCCTCGATCATCCTGGCGACGTCGGTGCAGTAGCGGGTGGAGCGGGCGTCGGAGGGCAGCGTGGTGAAGCCGATCTGGTTGTTGATGACGAGGTGGACGGTGCCGCCGGTGCGGTAGCCGGAGAGCTGGGAAAAGTTGAGCGTCTCCGCCACGACGCCCTGGCCGGCAAAGGCGGCGTCGCCGTGTATCAGGAACGGACAGACGCGGCGGCGCTCGACGGAGTCGCCCCGGATGCGCTGGCGGGCGCGGGCCTTGCCCTCGACCACGGGATCGACGATCTCCAGGTGCGAGGGGTTGGCGGCGAGGCGCACCTCGACGGTCTTGCCGGCGCTCGTGGCGAGCACGGCTTCGTATCCGAGGTGGTACTTCACGTCGCCGTCGCCGGCCACGGTGTGCGGGATGTAGTTTTCCGAGAATTGCTCGAAGAGGACGTCGAAGGGTTTTCGGAGGATGTTGGCGAGGACGGAGAGGCGGCCGCGGTGGGCCATGCCGAGGACGAACTCCTCGACGCCGGTTTCGGGCGCGTGCTCGATCATGGCGTCGAAGGCCGCGATCATCGTCTCGCCCCCTTCGAGCGAAAACCGCTTCTGGCCGACGTACTTGGTGTGGAGAAATTTTTCGAAAAGCTCCGCCTTGTGGACGCGGCGGAGGATGCGGCGCTGTTGCTCCTTCGTGAACGAGGGCGTGTTGTTGCACGCTTCCATGCGGACCTGCAGCCACTCGCGGGCGGCGTGGTCCTGCACGTGCATGTACTCGACGCCGACATTGGTGCAGTACGTGTCCTTGACCGCCTCGACGATGTCGCGCAGGCGCATCTGGCCGCCGCCCTTGAAGTTGGTCAGGGTGAAGGCTTCGTCGAGATCCTCCTCGCCAAGGCCGAAGGCGGACAGCGTGAGCTTGGGATGGGGGGGGGGGGGAGGG
>JAISAX010000679.1 GCA_031266495.1 Opitutaceae bacterium | reverse complement strand
AACAGCAACAACCGCCGCGCCGCCCCCCGCGGACCATGCGCCAGCCACGCCGCCCGCCAGCTCCGGTGCGCCCGCTCGTCAATCGCCTCGGAAACAATCGCCGCCGGCCACCGCACGCTCGCCTCCCGCAACCGCCGCAACGCCCCCTCCATCGCCTCGTAGTGAAAATGCGCCGCCCGCGAAAGCGGCGCCGGCCACTCCGCCGTGCCCAGCACCGCCATGGCAAACTCGTCCCAAGGCCACGCGATATCCACGTCCTCGTGCTGCGTCACCGGCGCGAAGACCACGCCCGTGATACCACGCGCCTGCAAGATCGAGGCCAGCCGTTCCGCCCGTCCACCCACCTCCGCCAGCCAGAACACCTCAAGAGCGTAGCCCGCCTCGCCCGCCCGCTCCCGCGCGCCCCTGGCCACATTGTCCAGAAATCCCCCCCTCTCCATGTCCGCCCGCGTCCCCTCCACGCACACCAGCGCGATCCGCTCGCCCGTCGGCATCGCGTGTCCCCGCCGCACATTTGCCATCACCTCCGCCACCCGCGGGTTCGGACGGTAGCCCAGCCGCCGCGCCGCCTCCCGCACCCGCTCCGCCGTCTCCGCCGGGATGTTTTTCATCCCCCGCAACGCATACGACACCGACGACACCGCCAGCCCCGTTGCCCGCGCCACGTCCTTCAACGTCGCGTACCCCTTCCCGCCCTCGCCCGCCGCCTGCCTGTTGTTATTGCTGCTATCGTTGTTGCTGCTGTTGCTGTTGTTGCTGCTGCTGTTCATCGTATTTTTCCTGTGAACGGTTTCACTAATCCATGCCTCGCTCCCGCGCAAGCGCGCCGCCAACCCTCTCCCTCACGCTCTCGCGGCGCGCTCCGCGCTCCCGACAACTCCGGACCCGGGACTCCGGATTCCACACTCCCGACAATTCCGCAAACACCATCATGAAGACACACACCCTCGAAACCGATCTCCTTGTTGCCGGCGGCGGCATGGCCGGAGTCAACGCCGCCCTTGCCGCGGCCCGCAACGGCGCCCGCGTCGTCCTCGTGCAGGACCGCTCCATCCTCGGCGGCAACGCCTCCAGCGAGGTAAAGATGCACATCGTCGGCGCCGACTGCCACGGCGGCAAACCCGGCCTGCGCGAATCCGGCATCATCGAGGAACTCCGCCTTGATGACGCCGTCCGCAACCCCCACCGCTGCTACGCCCAGTGGGACCTCCTCCTTTACGAAAAGGTCAAACTCGAACCCGCCATCACCCTCCTCCTCGACACCATCGTCACCGGCGTGGACATGACGGACGACGGCGCCATCCAGGCCGCCCACGCCGTCCGCCACCCGACGGAAGACGCCTTCACCATCCGCGCGCGATTTTTCGCCGACTGCACCGGCGACGGCCGCCTCGGCGCCGAAGCCGGCGCCGACTACCGGCACGGACGCGAAGCCAAAACCGGATACGGCGAAACCCTCGCCAACGACATCGCCGACCACCAGACACTCGGCAGCTCCATCCTCCTCACCGGCCGCCACTACGACACCCCGCAGCCCTTCATCGCCCCCGCCTGGGTGCGCAAATTCCAGAAAAGCGATTTCAGACACCGCCCGATCAACAGCTACGAATACGGCTACTGGTGGTTCGAATGGGGAGGGCAATTCGACACCATCAAGGACAACGAAAAAATCCGTCACGAACTCCTCCGCATCACGCTCGGCGTGTGGAACTACATAAAAAACTCCGGCGACCATCCCGACGCCGCCAACTGGGCGCTCGACTGGGTGGCCCCCCTCCCCGGCAAGCGCGAAAGCCGCCGCTTCCTCGGCCCCCACATCCTCAAGGAACAGGACATCCTCGGAGGCCGCATATTTGAAGACCAGGTAGCCTACGGCGGCTGGGCCATCGACATCCACCCCCCCTCCGGCGTGGACGTGCCCGACGAACGCCCCTTCACGCCCACGCACTTCGAGCACATCTACACGATCCCCTTCGGCTGCTACCACTCGCGCAACGTACCAAACCTCCTCTTTGCCGGACGCAACATCAGTGCCACGCACGTCGCCTTTGCCAGCACCCGCGTCATGGCCACCTGCGCCATCGGAGGCCAGGCCATCGGCACCGCCGCCGCCCTCTGGCTCGGCGAGAAGGACAACGACCTCAGGACAATCTCCGCGAACAAGGAAAACATCAAAACCCTCCAGCGCCGCCTCCAGCGTGACGACGCCTGGCTCCCCGGCCTGCCGACCAACACCGATCCCGCCGACCACCTCCGCGCCACCCCGGACAACACCATCAAAATCACCGCCACCAGCGAGACCCCCGCCCCTCCCGCCCCTCCCGCCACTCCCGCCGCCAACATTCTCGACGGCACCCCGCGCGACCTGAAAGCCAGCTTCGGCCCCTGGGCCGGCGAGAGCGACAGCCTGCACCGCTGGGAATCCGCGACCCTGCCTGCCACGCTCACGCTCGAACTCCCTGCGCCCGCCACGATCCGCGAAGTGCACCTCACATTCGACAGCGGATTCGAGCGCGAACTGATCCTCTCGATGAGCGACAGCCACACGAAGCGCAGCGTCCGTGGTCCGCAACCCGAGACGGTAAAACACTACCGCCTCAAACTCGACGGCCAGGTCATCGCCGAGGAGACATCCAACTGGCAGCGCAAGCGCGTCCACCGCCTCGCCGAACCCGCGACTGGCCGGAAGCTGGAACTCGAAGTTCTCGCCACCCACGGCGCCCCCGCCGCCCGCGTGTACGAGATCCACGCCTGGTAACCAAAGCATCCAGCCGTGGGGATTCTTTGATTTTCGATTTTCGATTGGGCGCTACCGCGCCACCGGGTCGGCGTGGCACGGGCATCTTGCTCGTGTTCCGGAGTCCGGAGTGGCGGGAGTGGCGGGAGTGAGGCAGGGAGGCGGCGCTGTACTGCCGATCCGTCCACGGGCTGGAAGCCCGTGCCACGCCGGAGCCTGTCCTCTTTTTGAGATGCGCCCCGGGGGGGGGGGGGCGATTCAAAGTAGTGTCAATGCCGGCAGGGGCGTACGTGAAGTGCGCCCCTGCAATCAGCGCCCCTCTCCATCACTTCCGATTACACCCTCTGTGAGATGTGGCCCCCTGCGGCGAGCGGGAGGATCAGTCCCGGGGCGGCGGGGGCGGGGTGAAGGGTTTGATGACGCGTTCGCGTTCTTCCGCCTGGCGACTCATGTAGGCGATGAGGCGATTGTTGAATTCCTTGGCGGGGTCGTGGCCGATTTTTTTCAGGGCCTGCACCATCGCGGCAACCTCGACCAGGCGGGCGATGTCGCGGCCGGGGCGCACATAGAGCTCCACATGCGGGACGTCGATTTCGAGAATCCGGTAGGTGGATTCTTCCAGACCGGTGCGTTCCTCAATGGCGTCGGGCGTCCAGTCGCGGAGCGTGATGACGAGGTCGATGTGCTTGTCGATGCGCACGGCCCGGATGCCGAACATCTCGGCGATGTTGATGATGCCGATGCCGCGGCATTCCATGTAGCCGCGATTGAGTTCGCGGCTGGAGGCGAGGAGCCGCGAGTCCTCGACGACACGCACCACGGTGAGGTCGTCGGCGACGAGCAGGGCGCCGCGTTCGATGAGAGCGAGGGCGCACTCGCTCTTGCCGGTGCCGGATTCGCCGCGGAGCATCACGCCCATGCCGTTGATGTCCACCGTGGTGGCGTGTTCGGTGGAGACGGCGGCGAATTCCTGGTCAACGCAGAGGGTGGCGAGGTTGACCCAGTGCATGGTGATCATCGGCGTGCGGAAGATCGGCAGCCGGCGCTCCTCCGCCACGGCAACCATGGCGTGGGTGGGATGGAAGTTGCGCGTGAGCACGATGCAGGGCACGCCGCGGTCGGCCATCTGGTTGAGGATCCCGATCTGTTTGCGGGGATCGACGGTCTTGAAAAACGTCATCTCGGCGGCGCCGAGCACCTGGATGCGTTTGTTCGCGAAATACTTGAAAAAACCGGTGAGCGCGAGCGATGGGCGATTGATCGAGCCTTCGCGGATGAGCCGGTGCAGCCCCGCGCCGCTGGTCACGAGGTCGAGTTTCAGGCGGTCGCGCCAGGTTTCGTAAAAATGGGAGACCGTGATTCCGTGGATGGCCTTGTTGGACATGGGAGGGGAGAGCGGGTGGATTGAGAATCGGAGGATCTGAAAATTGTTTTTTTGAACAGAAGGAAACGAAGATAACGAAGTCCTGAAACAAAGAATGCCTCTGAAATATATAATATTATATTTACCGGGTTATGGATTCCTCTTCGTTGGTTTGATCTTTGTTTCCTTCGTTATCTTCTGTTCAGAAAATCTTTTTTTTGGAAGCCCCCTTGGTTTTTACATGTTGAAATCCTGGCCGAGGTAGAACTGGCGGGCTTCGGGATCGTTGATGAGGAATTCGCTGGTGCCTTCCTTGAAGACCCGGCCTTCGCGGATGAGCCAGGCGCGGTCAACGATGCGGAGGGTTTCGCGGACGTTGTGGTCGGTGACGATGACGCCGATGCCGCGCTCCTTGAGCCGGAGGATGATCCGTTGCACGTCGGCGACGGAGATGGGATCGATGGCGGCAAAGGGTTCGTCCATGAGAATGAACGACGGCCGGGTGACGAGGGCGCGGGCGATTTCGAGGCGGCGGCGCTCGCCTCCGGAAAGCGTGTAGGCGCGCTGGCGGGCAACGTGGGTGAGGTGGAGTTCCTCAAGCTGTTCGTTGACGCGGGCTGCGCGTTCGCGGCGGGGCACGCCGATGGCCTCGACGATGGCGAGGATGTTTTGTTCGACGGTGAGCTTGCGGAAGGTGGACGGCTCCTGCGGCAGGTAGCCGAGCCCGAGACGGGCGCGCTGGTGCATGCGCAGGCGGGTGATGTCGCGGCCGTTGAAGAGGACCTGGCCACGCGTGGCAGCGACGAGGCCGACCACCATGTAGAAGGTGGTGGTCTTGCCGGCGCCGTTGGGGCCGAGGAAACCGACGATTTCGCCCGTCCTGATGTGGAGGTCCACTTCGTTGACGACGGTGCGGTGTCCATAGGTTTTGACGAGACCGCGCGTCTCGATCTCGTGGAGCGGGCCGGTCCCGGCGATGGCGGCGGCAGCGGCGGGGGGGGGGGGGGGGAGGT
>JAISAX010000670.1 GCA_031266495.1 Opitutaceae bacterium | reverse complement strand
CCGCGCCCACCCCCCCCCCTCGCCCGGGGGGGGGGGCGGGGGGGGGGGGGGGGGCCCCCCCCCCGCCCGGCACCACGGAGGCGCAGTGCACACGGAGTTCAGGCAAGGATAAAATGGGCCACTGATTCCTGATAAAATCAGCAGGATTAAAACAGGTTACGGGATTTTGTTGGTTACGGGAATTTTGTAATTCTGTCGGGGGAAAACCTGTTTTCCGGTTCTGCGATCTCCCTGCCGCCGCGGTTCGTCCCTTTCCTGCCGGAGGACCGGAACGTTGCCGGAGGGAACGCGTTCGGGCAGGGTCCCGGAGGGTAAAAGTAAAACCATCACTCAACCTGAATCTCCAACTGACATGAAAACGAACAAATCAAGAAGAGCACCGTTTCTCGCGGCGACGCTGGCGACGACGCTGACGGCGGTTGCTGCGACAACGGCCTGGGCCATCGAGATCGAGACCGTGCCTGTGGGCAATCCCGGCAACGCGGCGAACGGCAACACCGGACTCGGAGCGGTATCCTACGAGTACCAGATCGGGAAATATGCGGTGACGAACGAGCAATACACGGCATTTCTCAACGCGGTGGCCAGGACGGATACCTACGGATTGTATAGCAGCGGCATGAATTCGAACTACGCAAAGATAATTCGCGAGGGAGACGCCGGCACCTGGTCTTATACAGTGGCGGCGGGATGGGAAAAGAAGGCAGTCGTTTATGTGGGGTTCTACGACGCGCTCCGCTTCGTGAACTGGCTGACGAACGGGCAGCCGACAGGTGTCCAGGACACGACGACGACGGAGAGCGGGATGTATGTGCTCGACGGGAAAAATACACTGGTCGCCGAAGCCAGCCATACAGCGGGAAACGGCTGGGTGATACCCGATCAGGACGAATGGCATAAGGCCGCGTATTACAATGGCGATGGCACATACCGCCTGTATCCGGTAATGGCGGAGGAGTTGAACCGGACCATGGCGAGCTATTGGATCCCCGATGGAGCCGATGGACTTGGCATCGGCGGTCTGAACCCCGGCGGCACTGTTATAGCGGACGTGGACTATTTTGACGCGACCCCTGGAGCGAATTCATATTACGGAACCTTTCAGCAGGGAGGAAATGTGTATGAATGGTCGGATACGCCTGATGCGGACGCGGACGCGTCGAAGCGATTGATGTGGGGAGGCGCGTATCTCACCGGCGTAACAGAACTCTATTCTGATGCCTCTCCTCACAGCCGGGACGCGACAAGCGAACAATATTTTACCGGATTTCGCGTCGTCAACCTTGCGGCGCTGGCGTCCGTCCCCGAACCGGCCACGTTTGCGGCACTGGCCGGACTGGCGCTGCTCGCCTTCGCCGTGTGGCGGCGGCGTTCCGGTTCTGACGAGAGGTAGAACCGCTAATGGATTTCGCCAACGTGCGAAATCTTGAGAGTGAAGCTGCGACTGATCGTCGCAGCGAGGAACTGTCGGGGTCCGCTTGTCGCGGGGGCGCATCTCAATTTCTGGACAGGCAGTAAGCAAAGCAGTGGCGCGGGCGTCTCGCCCGCTCCGGGAGAGGAGGGACGGGAGAGACAGGAAGAGAGGCAGGGAGGCGGCGCTTTGCGCCGTCCACGGGGATTGTCAGAAAAAGCCCGTGCCACTTCGATCCGGCGGCTTCGCCGTCGGCGGGCGTTTGTCAGAAAAAGCCCGCGCCACTGCCACTCCAGAGCATGTCCAGTTTTTGAGATGCGCCCTTGTCGCGGACCGGGAAAACACTTACTCGCCTGTTGGCGAAATCCATTAGTGATCCCTTTCCTTCCCGTTGATGCCGGCACACGTGCAACCGGACGTGATCTCCACAGGCCATGCTCCGCTGACACCACTTCCGATTGCCCTCCTTTTCATCGTCCGCGGTCCTGCGGGCTGGCAAACGGACGGGAATCCGGATTTTTTATCGAAATGTCCGCCCGCTCCCGAAAAAACCGTCATTGGTCCTCCTTTGCCCAGAACCAGAATCAGAGCCAAAGCCAGAGCCGGAACCTGCGCCAGCCGGCCTCCGCCGCCGCGACCGGCACGGGGGGAACCCTGAATCGCGGGCGCGGGTTGCACGCCTACCTGCTCTTCACCGCGTGCGTCACCGGCGCGTCCGTCATGATCGTGGAAATACTGGGAGCGCGGATGCTCGCCCCCTACATCGGCACCTCGCATTTTGTCTGGACCGCGCAGATCGGTGTGACGCTCGTGGCGCTGGCCGCCGGCTATGCGCTCGGCGGCTGGTTCGCGGACCGTTCGCCGCGTCCGTCGTGCATGTTTGTCGCCATCCTGCTGGCCGCGCTGTTGCTGGCGTTTACCGTGCTGGCCTGCAAGCCGGTGGCGCTCGCCTGCCTGCGCCTCGCCCTCGCGCCAGGTTCGCTGCTCGCATCGGCCTTCCTGTTTTTTCCGCCCCTGCTTCTGCTTGGCATGGTGCCGCCGTTCCTCGTGCGCCTGCTCACCGTGTCGCTCGACAACGTGGGCATCAGCGTGGGCCGGCTTTCCGCCATCAGCACCCTCGGCAGCGTGGCCGGCACGGTCGCCGTCGGTTACCTGCTGGCGCCGTTTTTCCCCAATTCGGCCATCATGTGCGGCACGGCCGGCGCCCTTTCGCTGCTGGCTCTCGGCTACTTCGCCGTCTGGCGGCGGCGGCACATCGTCGGCGCCGCCCTCCTCACGCTCGCCACCGCAGGCGCAGGCGTGTGGGGATCCGCTTATGCCACGCTCGCGCATCCTTCGCGTTTCGCGGAGGTTTTTCGCGCCAATTCCAACTTCGGCCTCATGGAGGTCGTGGATGACCGGGAAACCGGCGTGCGCTACTACCTCAACGATCTCCTGGTCCAGAACAGCCTTGATCCTGCAACCAGTCGCAGCGACGCGCTCTTCACTTACATGCTTCACGGTCTTGCCCGCGCCTATACGCCGCAACCCGTCAGCAATGTGCTCTGTATCGGCATGGGCGTGGGGATCGTCCCGATGCAGTTTGCCCGCGAGGGCGCCGCGGTGGATGTCGTCGAGATCAATCCCGCCGTTCTCCCGCTGGCCCGGGAGTTTTTCGGCTTCGACCCTGCGGCCGTGCGCGTCCACATCGGCGACGGACGCCGCTTCATCGCCACCCCCGGCATGCTCTACGACACGATCATCCTCGACGCCTTCCTCGGCGAATCCCCGCCCTCGCACCTCATGACGCACGAGGCCCTCGCGGCCATGAAAGCCCGCCTCAAACCCGGCGGTACTCTGGTAATCAATACGTTTGGCTCGTTCAAACCCGGGCGCGATTTTTCGATCGATTCCCTCGACCTGACCCTCGCGGCAGTCTTCGCCACCGTACGCGTCCACCCCGATCGTGCCGGCGGCGGCAGCAGCGGCATTTTTGTGGTGGCCACGGACACGCCCGACGCCCGTCCCCTGCGCCGGCCCGATTTTGCGGACGCCCCTCCGTACCTGCGCACCCGTGCCCTCGCGGCCCTGGACGGTGTTTACGTATTCGGAAACAAACGACAAGGAATCGTGCTCACCGACGACTACAATCCGGTGGATTATCACGACGCGGCCAACCGCGCGGAACTCCGTCGCCGGCTCGCCTTGGGCATGATCGCGCGGAAGTTTTGATTCTCGATTTTCGATTGGGCCCGGCGCGCCATTTCCCTGATCGGTATCAACTGCTTCTTCAATCGAAAATCGAAAATCAGAAGAACGTCAGGTAGCCGCCTTCGGCGATGCGCTTGATCAGGAGCGCGAGTTCCAAGGCGTGATAGTCGCCCCACATCGAGGATTCGCCGCAGGGGATTTTTTGGCCTTTCGGCACGTAGTCCCAGCCGTTGGGACGGTGATAGACGCTGTGCAGGAGCAAGCCCTGGTGCTTCGGGTCGGTGGACAGGTATGCGTCGCCGAAGAGCGTATCCGCCACGGTAAGACCGGCCTGCGTGTAGCGTTTGCCGGCGGCCTTGTCGCCCTTCGACTGGAGCCAGAGGCCGAGGCGAATAAAACCCTGCGCGGCGATGGCGGCGGCGGAGCTGTCCACCGGTTCCCACGGGTTGAAGGGGTCGGCGGGTCTGGCGGTGGTGTCGCCGAGTTTGTGCGTGTTGAGCGCGCAACTGTCCCAGTAGGGGATGCCGTCTTTGGCGGAGTAGCCGTCGATGTAGTAGTCGGCGGTGGCGCGGGCGGTCTCGACAAAGAGGTCGGTGACGGCGCGGCGTCCGCCGACGGCGTCGAGTTCGCTGCCCTTGATCGTGTCGAGGAATTCGAGTTGCTCGGGATATCCGCAGATGATCCAGGCGGCGCCGCGCGTCCAGGTGGTGAAGGCGGAGTAGCCTTGCTGCGTGGAGGAGCAGCGGAACTGGCCGTCGTTACGGTTGAAGATGGATTCGTGGGCGACGCGTCCGCGCACGTCGTAGCTGTCGCGGCCCTGGCCGTAGAACACGTTGAAGCGCGCCGTGGTGGCGGCGTGTTCGATGGCGCGGTGGAGGAGGTTGATCGGTTTGTCGCCTTCGCCCATGAGCACGTGGCCGAGCTGGTGGGCGACGACGAGCGAGCGCATGGAGCGGATCGTGTCGGCGAAGAGCGACTGCGGGCCGTTGAACGAACAGATGTATCCGGATGGCACTACGCCGGCGGGCGCGCTCTTGCCCTTGCCTGCGGAAGAGGGGGGGGGGGGGGGGGGGGGGGGGGACCCGGGGAGGGTGTGGTTGGTGGTGGCGTAGCGGGCGGCCGGGACGGCACCGGAAACTTTCAGGGCGAGTTCGGCGTAGTTGAGTTCGTCCTGGTTGAAGGGGATCTGCCCTTCGAGCATGAGGCGGCGGAGGTTGCCGTAGGTGGAGATGTTATTGAAGCCGTGGTCGTGCACGCCGATGTGCGAGACGTGCGAGGCCATGTGGCGGAGGGTTTTTTCACGGCCGAGTTTCAGGTACTTCTCGTCGCCGGTGGCGTCGTACTGGAGGAAGGACATGCCGAACTGGAAACCTTGCGTCCACTCGGTCCAGCCGCGCGAGGTGTATTTGCCGCGGACGGTGAAGACGGGGGTGCCGTTGACGGGATCCCAGGTTTTGTTGACGAGGTCGATCTTCCGTCCGGCGAGATCGAATACGCGATCGGTTTTTTTGACGAGTTTGGCCGGCGTGAGGGTGTTGTCGATTTTCATGGTTGGTGATGAGTGGGTGCGGTGAACGTCAAAGATCAGCCACGGCGGCAAGTGGCGCGGCCTGTGCGTCAGCACAGGCCGTGATATTTACCGGAGTTGGCTGCATCGCCTTGTCAGGCTCCGTTTTCATTTTTTCCGTAAGCATTGTTACCTCCGAGTGTGTAAAGCGAGGAATCGACGCCAGCGAGCGATATATCTCCTCCAATCCATTTTGGATTTGGGCCAGACGCATCATTCTGCAAGGTAATCGTTCGAATACTGAAGTCATCCGGACAAAGAGAATATATCTTTTTTCTTTTTAGAGAATCTGCCAGGTGCGCTGCTGCTTGTGGGTTTTCAGTTAGTATCCGAATGGTCCAGACACGCTTTCCTTTGAATGATGAATCGAAAGAAAGCCAATCACCTTCCTGTTTTACGGTTTGGGCTGATTTTCGACTGACGATGGCGTATGGCACGCGACCTTTCCCTGAGCCTGCGCAAACCAGAAGGATGCGCCTCATAGAGAAATAGTCCTTAAACTTTTTATATGCGCTGATCATTTCTTTGCCTGACAGGTGCGGTGAGCGGGTGCGGTGAAGGTGTGTGTTTGTTTGTGTGTGCGGAAGCGAGGTTACGGACGCGGCAAAGGCGAACAAGGGCGAAGGCGCGGGACGGTCGGGTTTGTCGCGGGGTGGTCGGTGTTGTACTGAGAGATGTGCGGGGGGGGGGGGGGGGGCGCCGGGGGGGGCGCCGGGGGCCGGGGGGGCTTGGGCCCAGCGGGGGTGGGGGGGCAGGGGGGGGGGGGAGGG
>JAISAX010000646.1 GCA_031266495.1 Opitutaceae bacterium | reverse complement strand
CCGGTTGTGGACGGGGCTCCACCCCCGGGCCGTTGCCTTCACCCCCTCATGCCAATTCCCCCGCCCCCCCCCCCCCCCCCCCCCCCCGCATCGAAGATTCCATGACGCTCACCTTCTGGCCGGAAGAGCCGGAGGCGCGCCCGCAATCGAGCTGGGCGCTGTTTGCCGGCGGAAACGAAAAGCACGACACCCGCGCCTGGCTGCGCACGCTCGGCGTCGAGGCGACGCCCGTCAAGACCGCGGCCGACCTCAAACGCACCGCAGCCAACGTCCTTGTCATAGCCCGCGAAGCCCTTGACGCCGCCCCGCTCCCCCTCGACGCCGCCGACGTGGCCCGCGGACTCCGCGTCCTCGTCCTCGAACAAAACCCCGCCGCCCTCGAATCCGTCGGACTGCGTATCCAGGACATTGTTACGCGCCACGCCTTTCCCCGCGACCGTTCGCACCCCGCCCTGAGCGGCCTCGCCGCCGCCGACCTCGCCAACTGGCGCGGCGAACCCGACCTCCTCCCCAAGACCAAGGCCGGCATGAAACCCTGGCCGCTCGCCCGCCCCCCGCACTGGGGCAACCAGGGCGCGGTGGCCTCCGTCGTCATCGAGACGCCCGCGCACGGCGCCTTCACGCCGCTGGCCGACGCCGAGTACGATCTGGCCTGCAGCCCGCTCCTCGAATGGAGGCACGGGCGCGGCGGCGTGCTCTTTTGCCAGTTCGACATCACCGGACGCACCGCGCCCGAACCCGCCGCCCGCCGCCTCGCCCAAAACCTCGTCCGCGCTCTGGACGCGCCGTATCCGGTCAACAACAACAAACTCGTCCGCTACGCCGGGGACGACGCCGGCTGGGCTTACGCGAGCGCGCTCGGATTCGCCGCGGAGCGCATCAACATCGCCGCCGCCGCCGCGCCGCTCGAACCGCGGACCGATCTCCTCGTCATCGGCCCCGGCGCGTGGAAAACCTGTCGTGAGAAAGCCGATACCTTTGCCGCCGCCGGCGGCGCGGTGCTCGTGCTCGCGCAACCCGGCGCGGATCTCGCCCCCGCGCACCTCAAGACCGCGCCCGTCAAGACCGCCCGCGTCGCGCCGGAAGCCCGGCCACCGGCGCTGCTGCGCGGCATCGGACCGCAATTGCTCAACTGGCGCGCCTTTCTCGCGCAGGAACGTTTTGACCGGAGCGGACAACCGGACGGCGCGCGAGTGTACCTCGACGGCCTCGTGCTCGAACAGCCGCGCACTGCCGGCAACGCCAACGACGCCAACGGTGCCAACGACGCCGGCGGCCGCCTCGTCTTCAGCCAGCTCGACTGGCGCGCGCTGGAGGCGGCCGAGGATAACGGCGGCGGCGGCAAGAACCTCGAAAAACCCCGCTGGCACACGGTTCAGTTTTACCGCCAGTTGCTGACGAATCTCGGCGCCCGGACGGCCAACGACGCCGCCGCCGTGCTCTTCACCCCGCGCCGGGTGGCCCCCCTCGTCAACGTACCGGTGTGGCGCGTATTCAACGACGTCGCGCAAGTCGAACCCGTGCAAAAAGACGGCACCTTCCCGGCGCTCGCCCGGCGCTTCCCGATGGAGACCGCCGCCACCGCGTCCGCCACCGCCGCCACCGCCGCCACCGCCGACGCCACCGCCGACGACCGCGCCATCTCCGCCAACATCGGCGAAGGCGAAGTCAACGAGACCGGCCTCACCGTTGCCTCCAGCAAGGCCGGCTGGCGCACCTACGGCCCGCGCGGCAGCACCGGACGCGTTCACCTCGACTGGATTTCGCCCGCGCAGCCCGGCAAGATCGGCTATGCGCGCACTCACGTTTACAGCAGCCGCCCGCGCGAGGCGCTGTTTGCCGTGGGCGGCGACAACTGGATGGTTTTCCGCATCAACGGCCAGGCGTTTGTCGATCACAGCAAACAGCAGCGCGCCGCGCGCACGCCCTTTTCCGGCGAATTCCGTTTCAAGGCGCCGCTCAAGGCCGGCTGGAATCTGCTCGAAGCCAAGGTTGCCTCCGGCAGCGGCGGCTTCGGCTTCTGGGCGATGGTCAGCGACCCCGGCGACGCCCACTTCAAGACGAACCCGAACCAGGGAGGCCGTCCGGAAAACATCACTACGCCGCCGCCCGGCGACCTGCGTTCGGAGCCGGAGATCGAGGCGCGAGAATGGTTCTACGTCCGCCCCCTGAAACCCGAGGACGACCCGTATCGATTCAACCCGTGGTAACCGGATTCCGAATACGCAGGATACGCGCATGACACGGGAAAAAATCTCCAACATCATCGGCCTCCTTCTGCTCGCCGGCTGTTTCACCTGGTCCCTGGTCAAGGTGGCCGGGCGTGAGCGCGCCGAGCGCTCCGGACGCCCGGTGATACGCCTTGCCCACTGGCAGCTCGAAGGCGGCATTCGCGACGCCATCGACGGACTCGCCCGCGATTACGAAAAACTCCACCCCGGCATCCAGGTCGAGCAGCTTGCCATCCCCGAACGCGTGTACGCCCAGTGGCTGCAAACCCGGCTCATCGGCGGGACCGCCACCGACATCATCCAGATCGGCATGATCCAGGGCGGGGAGGACAACATACTCGCCCGCTTTTTCCTCCCCCTGTCCGATCTCGTCGAGCAGCCCAACCCGTACAACAAAGGCACCCCGCTCGAACGCACCGCCTGGCGCGAAACCTTTATCGACGGCCTCGAAGCCGGCTACTCCTACCGCCCCAACCTCATCGAGTACTACGGCGTCGGCCTGTCCATGTTCACCATCCGCATCTATGCCAACGCCTCTCTCTGGCGTCGTGTTTTGGGGGATACGCCGCCGCCCGCCGGTTTCCGGGAGTTCCTCGACATTTGCCACCGCGTAAAAACCTGGGCGGAAGAAAAAAAGACGGCGCTCATCCCCGTTGCCGGCTCCCGGGCCAACGGACCCCAGCTCATCGGGCAATTCACGTCCAGCCAGACCCAGCGGCTCACCCGGCAAGCGCTGCGCACCTGCAGCCTGAAAGCCAGCCCCGCCGAAGTCGGCATGGGCTACCTGCTCGGCGACTGGACGCTCGACTCTCCCGGCCTCACCAGCGCCTTCGCCATCAACCGCGAAGTCGGCCTCCTCCTCCAGCCCGGCTACATGTCCGTCAGCCGCGAGGATGCGTCGTTCTATTTTCTCCAAAAGCACGCGCTCATGATCGCCACCGGGAGCTGGGACGCCTCCTCCTTCCGCCAGCAGGCGGATTTCGAACTCATGGTATTCGATATTCCGATACCCTCGCGGACGCATCCGGAGTATGGACCGCATGTGTTGGGGCCATCCTCCGAGGCGGCGATCACCATCGGCTTCACGCTTGGCGTCAACCAGAGGTCGCCCCTGCGCGACCAGGCCATCGACTTTTTGCACTACCTCACCTCGCAGCAGGCCAACGGCAGGTTCAGCGAACGGAGCGGCTGGCTGCCATCTGTCGCCGGAGTCACGCCCTCGCCGTTCGTGCGGGCCTTCCTGCCGCGAACCGAAGGCTATGTGAACGGCTTCGGTCCGGGCGGCATCGGGGCCAACACCAAACGCATTCTCGATACGGCCAACAACCTGCTCGTCCAGCCCTCCGGCTCCGTGGAGGAGTTCAAGGCGCGCATCCGCCCGTCCCTGGAAAACGCCATCCGCCAGGACCTCGCGCGCCAGGCCGGCGTCACCGGCGTCAATGTCGGACGCCAGGACCTGTCCATCGCCGCATGGAACGCACTCCGGCGCCATGAAAGCGAAAAGGCCGGGCAAGACCCGGTGGCGACGGCTGACGACGACAGCAGCCAGCGCCTGAGCAAGTTCCTCGAAGCGCAGAACGAGCAGGAAAGCACAAAAGCCTGGATCGCCAGCCAGCTCGCGGCGCGCCGGAGCGTCGAAACCGGAACACACTGACCTTACCCGCCTCCTGTAAATTTTTTCCATGAACAACCCACGCCTCCATCTGTTTTTTGCCCTGATTTGCGGCAGCGCGTTCCTTGCGAGCGCCGCCGCCGCCGCCGCGACTGCGACCACTGCCGCGACTGCGATCGCCGCCTCGACCGGCACGCCGGCCATTGATCCGAAATTGAAAGCGGCTTTCGCCGCCGCGAAAACGGAGCGCGTGGCCGTCATCGCGCTCGGCGACTCCAACCAGCGTTTCGGCGGCCACGGCTGGACCCGCCACATGCCCCGCGCCCTCGGGGAGACCTTCGGCTGCTACGGCACCGACCTCACGCAATACCGCCAGTGGCAGGAAAAGGACGGACCCGCCCCCGCCACCGCTCCCGCCGGACTCGCCGACCGCGCCTTCAGCTACTGGTATATCGCCCCCGGCAGCAAGGAACCGGTGTCCTGGAAAAACGGCCTGTTGTTGATCCCCGCCGATCACCCGCTCGGCGTATCCGGACCGCTCCGGTTTCATCTCGACTATGGCACGTTCGCCGACTCCGGAGCCGGTTTTCAGCCGACGGTCCGCCGCGACGAAAAGCCCTGGACGGTCCACGCCACGGCGCCCGCGCCGGTCAGACCGGCGGCGGACGTCAGCGAAATCAGGCACTACACGCTCGACCTGCCGGCGGACCCCGCGCGGACCTGGCAAGTGCAGTTCATGCCCAACCCGGTGAAGAAACCGCTGGCCGGCCCCTTTCTGGCCACGCTCGCCCAGGCCGAGAACACGGCGAAACGCAGCGGCATCGCCTACTACACGCTGTACGCCGCCGGCGGCAAATCCCTGCGCGACATGGTGACCCGCCTGCGCACCCTCAAACCCGCGCGGACGGACGAGTTTTTTGCCGAAATCCTCCGCCTCCAGCCCGCCTCCGACGCGCCCGATGCCACCCGCGCCAAAGGCATCGTCATGATTTCCTCCGGCCTCAACGACCGCAACCAGCACGCCCCGAGCCTCGGTCCTGCGCCGGCCCGCTCGTCCACGCCCGAGGGTTATGCGGACAACCTGCGCGCCCTCATGACCGAACTCGAAACCATCTGGACGCGCAATGGCGGCACGGCCGGCGCGCTGCATTTCACCTTCATGGTGAGCCACACGCTGGGCGACCCCGAGGACGCCAAACTCGCGTCCTACCGCAAAGCCGCCCGCGCCCTTGCCGAAAAACACCCGGACGCCTCGCTCATCGATCTCTCGCAACTCGTCCCTTACTCCGAAATGATGTCACGGAAATACTACGACAAGGGACGCGCCACCGACGCGCACCTCGACCCGAGGGGCTACGAGGCGATCAGCCGGGCGCTTGCCGCCGGCCTGCTGGCGGCGGAGTGATTCACTCTCCTGTCGGCTTCATGTCATCTACGTGTGGTCATCCGGACGTTATTTTCCGCCTCGTCAGTTTTCTGATAAGATCCACTTCGTTTTTGCGGTAAGGTTGCCCGTCGGGACGGAAAATGTCGTGGAACCACAGTCCGGGCTCACGCTCGCAGGGCATCTGCCACGAATCCCACGGATAGCTGGTTTGCGAACGTCCTGCCACCGCGCCCCAATTCCACGCAGCGATGCGGTTTTGTCCAAAATACGGAAGGATTTTTTCGAACGTGCTGCCAACGGGACGCGCCATGTATTCGGTACACCACAACGGGCGACGGAAGCGTTTCAAATGCTTCACCTTTTCGCGCGTTCCGGACAAGGGTTGATAGCAGTGAAA
>JAISAX010000638.1 GCA_031266495.1 Opitutaceae bacterium | reverse complement strand
CCCTCCCCCCCTCCCCCTCTCCCCCTCTCCCCCCGGCGCCTTTCGCATTGCGCGCCCGCCCGGCGCCCGCGAGCGTTTCCGCTTCCAGACAACGCACCACCAGACATGGCGAAAAACATGGCGAAAAACATGGCGAAAAAAAATCCGGCCGGAAAAACGGCCAAAACCTCGGCCAGAGCCCAGGCCACCTGGGGCGGACGCTTCTCGTCCGGCCCGGCCGAACTGATGCTCCGCTTCAGCGAATCGGTGTCGTTCGACCACCGCCTCGCTCCCTTCGATATCGCCGGCAGCAAGGCCCACTCCGCCATGCTCGCCCACGTCGGCCTCATCACCGCCAAAGAACGCGACGCCATCCACGCCGGCCTCGACGCCATCCTCCACGAAATCCAGGCCGGCAAGTTCGCCTGGAACACGCGGCTCGAGGACGTGCACATGAACATCGAGCAGGCCCTCACCGCCCGCGCGCCCGCCGCCGCCAGACTCCACACCGCCCGCAGCCGCAACGACCAGGTGGCCACCGACATGCGTCTCTGGTTCAAGTACTCCTGCGCCGCCCTCGGCGAACGGATCGTCCAGGCCCAGCGCGCGCTCCTCTCCCTCGCCCGCCGCGAGGGCGATGTGCTCATCCCCGGCTACACCCACCTCCAGCGCGCCCAGCCCGTGGCCCTCGCCCATCACCTCTTCGCCTGGATGGAAATGCTCCAGCGCGACCGCGAGCGCCTCGCCGTCGTCGCCGACCACGCCAACTGGTCTCCCCTCGGCTCCGGCGCCATCGCCGGCACCACCCTGCCCATCGACCGCGAATACACCGCGCGAAAACTCGGCTTCGTTGACGCCAAAGGTCGCCCGCGCGTCACGCAAAACTCCATGGACGCCGTCGCCGACCGCGACCTCTTCATCGAGTACGCCACCGCCTGCGCCCTCTTCGGCGTCCACGGCTCGCGCATCGCCGAAGACCTCATTCTCTGGGCCAGTGCGGAGTTCCGCTTCGCCGATCTGCCCGACGCCTTTTGCACCGGTTCCTCGCTCATGCCGCAAAAGAAAAACCCCGATTCCTGCGAACTGCTTCGCGGCAAGTCCGCCCGCCTCCAGGGCAACCTCCACACCCTCCTCACCCTCGCGAAGGGCCTCCCGCTCACCTACAACCGCGACCTCCAGGAAGACAAGCCGCCCGTCTTCGACAGCCACGACCAGACCGCCCTCTGCGCCGACGTTCTCGCCGGCACCCTCGCGGGCACGCGCATCAACCGCGACGCCTGCGCCGCCGCCGTCGCCGACCCCGCGCTCCTCGCCACCGACCTCGCCGACTACCTCGTGGAGCGCGGCGTCCCCTTTCGCGAAGCGCACCACGCCGTCGGCGCCGTCGTCAAACTCGCCGAGAAACGGAAGCTCCCGCTCAACGAACTCCCCGCGGCCGAAGTGAAAAAACTCCATCCCGGCTACGGCGACGACTGGGCCACGGTCTTCGACCTCAAACGCGCCCTCGCCAGACGCCGCGGCACCGGCATGCCCGGCCCCGCGCAGATCAAAAAACAACTCGCCCGCTGGAATAAAACCCTCGCCTGAAAAACCAGCACGGAAATCTTGAGCGAACCGGGTTAAATGTTTTTTAGAACCTCGTCGCAATGAAACCCGTCCGCCGACTCCCCGACCGCGTCGCCAACCAGATCGCCGCCGGCGAGGTGATCGAACGCCCCTCAGCCGTCGTCAAGGAACTCGTCGAAAATTCCCTCGACGCCGGCGCCACGCGCATCGAAGTGGAGTTTTCCCACGGCGGCCGCGCCCTCATCCGCATCGAGGACAACGGCCACGGCATGTTGCGCGACGACGCCCTCCTCGCCATCGAACGCCACGCCACCAGCAAGATCTCCGCCGCCGACGATCTCAACCGCCTCGGCTCCTTCGGCTTCCGCGGCGAGGCGCTCCCCTCCGTCGCCAGCGTATCCCGTTTCACCTTACAGACGCGCCCCGCCGGCAGCGACGCCGGCACCGAGATCCTCGTCAACGGCGGCCGCCTCGTCCACGTGCGCGAATGCGGACGCGCCACCGGCACGCGCATCGAGGTCGCCCAACTCTTCAACTCCGTCCCCGCCCGCCGCAAATTCCTCAAGACGGACGCCACCGAATCCGCGCACATCATCACCTGCGTCCGCCTCTACGCCCTGGCCTTCCCCACCGTCTCCTTCACCCTGATCGAAAACGGCCGCGTCATCTTCCGCTCGCCCGAGTGCCCCGGACTCCGCGACCGCGTTGCCGAGATTTTCGGCAACCAGCTCGCCGAAACCCTCATCCCCGTGGACACCCACCAGGACGGCATGGAACTGCGCGGCCTCATCGCCCGCCCCGGCAGCGCCGGACGCGCCACGCGCCACGAGATGATCACCTTCGTCAACCAGCGCCCCGTGGACAACCGCACCCTCGCCTACGCGCTGATCGAAAGCTACCACGACACCCTCCCCAAAGGCCGCTATCCGGCGGCCTTTCTCTTCCTCGACATCGACTCCGCGCTCGTGGACGTCAACGTCCACCCCGCCAAACGCGAGGTACGTTTCCGCAGCGAGCCGCAAGTGCGCGGTTTTGTCATCCGCGGCATCCTGCAAACCCTCCGCGAACTCTCCGCGCCGCCCACGCCTTCTCCCGCCTCGCCGCCCATATCTCCCACAGCTCTCATACCTCCCATATCTCCCCTCTCCCCGGCTCTTCCGCAACTCCGCACCGCCGCCGCGCCGGCGGCAGCCTCCGGACATGGGACCTATGGGACAGAGGAGACACAGGGGACATATGCTCCGGCTGCCGCTGCCCGGACGCCTTCTCTCCCGCGACCGGCAGACTCGCCGCCCCCCTCCCCTCCCTCCAGCTCCGCCCCTCCCCAACTCCGGCCTCCCGAACCCCGGTTGACGATGCCGGCGGCCACCGCCTGGCGCTACATCGGGCTGGCGCACGGCACGTATGCGCTCTTCGAAACCGCCGCCGGCCTCGTCCTCCTCGATCGCCGCGCCGCGCAGGAACGCATCCTTTTCGAGCGGATCGAAAAACAGTTTGCCGACCACACCGTCGCCACGCAACGCCTGCTCCTCCCCATCCCGCTCGAACTCGATCCCGTTGCCAGCGCGCTCCTCACCGACCGGTTAAAATTCCTCTCCGGGCACGGTTTCGAGGTCGCCGAATTCGGCCGCAATTTTTTCCGCATCGAAGGCATTCCCGACTGGATGGACCCCGCCGCCGCGTCCCCCTTCCTGCGCGACCTGCTCGGCGCCCTGCGCGACGGGCAACTCCCCGAGCGCGACCTTGCCGCCGCCCGCCAGTTTCTCACCCGCCTCTCCGCCGCCCGCGCCGTGAGCCTTGCCGGGACGCCCACCGCCGCCACAATGCAGACGCTCGTCGCGCAACTCTTCGCCTGCGCCGCCCCGCACACCAGCCCCGCCGGTCGCCCCACCCACGTCGAACTCACCCACGGCGAACTCAACCGCCGTTTCCAGCGTTAGGAACCGTGACCCGGGATGTACGCACAAACCGGCGGGAAGTGCGCACCAATCGGCGGGAAGTGCGCACCAATCGGCGAAAGGAGCGCACCAAGGCCCCCCGATCGTGACCGGCCACGACTTGATCCGTGAACAGGTTAATTTCCTTACAAATCCTTCAATTACACCCGTTCGGGCGCCCGCCTTGACGGCAGGCTTGCATGCTCCCACATACCCCCCTCATTTCTCGCAACTTCTACCAATGGCGCTGCTCACCATGCTCGACGTTTCCCATGCCTTCGGCGGACCGCCGGTTCTCGACCACATCAACCTCCAGGTCGATCCAGGTGAACGCGTGTGCCTCGTAGGGCGCAACGGCGCGGGCAAGTCCACCCTCATGAAGCTCATCGCCGGCGACATGAAGCCCGACACCGGCGAAATCTTCCGCCAACCCGGCGCGCACTTCGCCCGGCTCCCCCAGGAAATCCCCGCCGAAGTCGAGCCCCCCGGCACCATCCACGACTTTGTCGCCGCCGGGCTCCGCCCCGCCACCGCGCACGAAGAGGACTGGGAGCAGGAAATCCGCCTCGAACAACTCCTCGACCGGATGCAACTCCCGCCCGCCGCCGAAGTCGCCCCGCTCTCCGGCGGCCTCAAACGCCGCGTACTCCTCGCCCGCGCCCTCGCCAGCGCGCCCGACCTGCTCCTGCTCGACGAACCCACCAACCACCTCGACCTCGCCAGCATCCTCTGGCTGGAGGAATTTTTGCAGACGGAAAAAACCGGCCTCATTTTCGTCACCCACGACCGCGCCTTCCTCCGCAAACTCGCCGGCCGCATTGTCGAACTCGACCGCGGCGTGCTCACCAACCGGGCCTGCCCCTACGACACATTTCTTGCCCGCCGCCAGGAACGCCTCGAAGCCGAAGAACGCCAGCAAGCCACCGCCGACAAAAAACTCGCGCAAGAAGAAGAATGGTCGCGCCGCCAGCCGAGCGCGCGCCGCACCCAAGCCGCGGCCCGCCTCGAACAACTCGCCGCCCTCCGCGCCGAACGCCGCAACCGCCGCGCCCGCACCGGCACCGCCACCCTCCGCCTGACCACCGCGGGCGAATCCGGCGTCAAAGTCATCGACGCCGAAAACCTCTCCTTTGCCTGGCCCCCCCCTCCCCCCCAGCCCCCGCTCCTGCGCGACTTCACCGCCACCATCACGCGCGGCGACAAGATCGGCCTCATCGGCCCCAACGGCGCGGGCAAAACCACCCTTATCAAGCTGCTCCTCGGCCAACTCCAGCCGACCGGCGGCACACTCAAGCACGGCACGCAACTCGAAATCGTCTATCTCGACCAACTCCGCGCGCAGATCGACGACGCGAAAACCGTCGCCGACAACGTGGCCGACGGCAACACGACCGTAACCATCGCGGGGAAAACAAAACACATCATCAGCTACCTCCAGGACTTTCTCTTCGAACCCGACCGCGCCCGCACCCCCGCCCGCGTGCTATCCGGCGGCGAACGCAACCGACTCCTCCTCGCCCGCCTCTTCACCCGGCCGGCCAACCTCCTCGTGCTCGACGAACCGACCAACGACCTCGATGCCGAGACACTCGAGTTGCTGGAAAACCTGCTCGTCGAATTTGCCGGCACGCTGATCATGGTGAGCCACGACCGCGCCTTTCTGGACGAGGTGGTGACGAGCCTTTACGTATTCGAAGGCGAAGGCCACGTCGCCGAATACATCGGCGGCTACACCGACTGGCAGGCCGAACAGGCGCGGAAGCCCGCCCCTGCGGGCACCCCGACCCCGACCCCGAAAACCCAAACCCCGGGTGATACGGAAAACTCCGCCAAGGCCGAAACTCCATCGCCGGCCCCCGGAACGGCGCGCCCGCGCAAGCCCACGAACCGGGAACGCGACGAACTCGCCGCCCTCCCCGCGCGTATCGAAAAGCTGGAGACCGAACAAGCGGAGCTGACCGCGCGGCTGGCCACCCCGGCGACCTACCAGCGCGAGCCCGGCGCGGCCGGCGAAGTGCGCACGCGGATGGCAGCGATCGAAGAGGAACTGACGACAGCGCTTGCACGCTGGGAAGATCTGGAAGCGACGGCGGCGGCGGCGGCGGAGTGACACTATGCGCGCGCGGGGGGCGGGGCCCCCCCCC
>JAISAX010000598.1 GCA_031266495.1 Opitutaceae bacterium | reverse complement strand
AAACAGTGCAAATCTGCTTGGTCTTGAAGAGCGAGCCAGCGTCGCTGACTCGGTCATTTACCTCGGTAAACTCCCTCGTCAGCTCCTTGGCTCCCTCTTCAATCCCGGCGCATCTTTGCACTGTTTTTTTCATTACGGTTCCTTATTTTGTTTTCAGCAATTCGCCGAGTCTGGCATCCATGACGTCGGCCCAGATTTTGTAGCCGGTGGCGCTCAGGTGCACGAAGTCGGGCCTGAACGCCTTGCGGTCGAGCGTGCCGTCGGGCTGCACGAATTTCTGGCCGACCGGCAGGAAAAATACCCGCTGGCCGTCGTCGAGTTTCGCGATGATCGCGTTGACCGCGGCGATCTTCGTGCGGCGGAAGTCGTCCGGTTTTTCGCTGCGCGGGAAGATGTCGAGGAGCAACACCCTGGACCGGGGGGAGCGTTTGCCGATTTCCTGCACGATGGCGGCGATGCCTTCGGCGATCTGGTCCGCGCTGTCGCGTCCGGTGTTGTTGGTGCCGATCATGAGCACCACGACTTTCGGGCTGATGCCGCCGCCGAGCGCGCCGTTTTGCAGTCGCCAGAGGACGTGTTCGGTTTTGTCGCCGCCGAGGCCGAAATTGGCCGCCGTGAGCGGGGCGTAGCGTTCGTCCCAGAGTGACTTGCCATTGCCCTGCCACCCGAAGGTGATCGAGTCGCCGAGGAACATGACGTCGCAACCTTCCTTCCTGGCGGTGGCGTTCAGGCGTTGGTGTGTCGTTATCCATGTATTACGCGTTGCGGGCACAACGGCGGGATTGGGCTTGGCGGAGTCGCCGGAGGTCCGGGCGGAGTGCCCCACGGAGCCGGTGAGGAGGAGGGTGCAGACAAGCGCAAGGCGCGTGAGAGGCTTGGTCGAGATCATGGTTTGTTGTTATATTTCTGTTTGGTTCTACGTATGTTGTTTCAGGATTGTGATATGCTCAGCGAAATGTGGCTTTCCCCAAGCGTTGTTCGCAGCGTGGACGCTGGTAGCCTGGCGGGCGCGAGATTCAGTTTTCGGGAAAGCGAAATCGCGAAGGCGGCGCTTTCGCCGATGTGCATCCACACCGGTTCGAGACGGATTGTTCCCCATCCAACATGACTCGCGGAAAGGCAGGTGGTGACGAGCAGGTTGTCCAGTTCCCGCGGCAGCAGGCAGCGGAAGGGGATTTGCGCGGGACGGGTTTTGTCGGCGAGCAGCAGTTTGCCCTCGTGGTCGCTGCCGGGGACGGTGGCCGTGGTGCAGGCGTGGGAATCGAGCGGCCATTCGGTAAAGGCAATGGCGTCGTCGTGCGAACGGCCCTCCAGCGCGTCATGCTCGGTGAATACATAACGCCCGACCAGACGGCGCGCCTCGCGCACATACATTTCCCACGGGAAATGCCCGTTGTCGGCAAACTCGTCCCGCGGGAGACCCCGGCGGCGGGCCTCGGTGCGGATCTCGTCGGGGACTTCGGGGTCGTTTTGCAAGAACCAAAGCAGGCCGAGGGCGAGGTCGCGGTGGCGCTCCGCAATGGCATGACGGGCCGGCCAGTCGGCGTCGGGGTAGCCGTGGTTGCCGCCGACAAGGAGCGGAGCATTCCAACTCGTTTTGTGGTTGGGCAGGCGATTGGTGAAACGCCAGCGGTTGCGCAGTTCGAGGAAAATGTCGCGTTCGTAACGTGCGGGTTTTTTAACGGGAAGCCGGTTGGCAGGGTCGCAGGTGAGGCAGACGCGAAAGTTGCAAGCCTGAATGGCGCGGTCGCCTTCGCCCGTGCTGCCGGGCAGGAGCGGGCCGCTCGTCACCGGAAAATAACGCAACCGCGAAGTCTCCTTGTCCGAAGGGGGGGGAGGGGGGCGCGATGTAGTGAATGTGTAGATACGCCCGGCATGAGGTTCGCCGTAAACGGACTTCCCTTCGCGTCCCGCCGTCATTGTTGCTCCGGCGAGCGCGGCGAGGTCGCCTTCGTAACTGGCATCGACAAAGGCGCTGGCGGTGATCGTGCGGCGCGGTTCGGAGGATGTTGTGCCGTCAGCGGCGAGCGGCGCGAGGGTGACGGAGCGAAGCAGGCGCGGGTTGTCCGGGGTATGTTCGACCGTAACCGGAATGTGCCCGCGGATGAGCGTGATGCCGGCTTCCCCGGCAACGAGGGATTCGAATACGGACTCGGCCACGTGCGGCTCGTAGCCATGCGAGCCGGGCGGATAATGGTTTTCGATACGGTAGCGGATTTCGTCATACAGCGGGGAGCGCGAGCCGTCGTAAAGCGTATCGAATACGCCGAGTCCGTTGCTCATCATGCCGCCGATGTGGTGGTGATGATGCACGAGGGCGACGCGCAATCCTTCGCGCGCGGCGCGTACGGCGCAGGTGATGCCGCCGGGCGTGGCGCCGAAAACGACGAGGTCGTGGCGGGTGATGGTAGTGCTGTTATGGCTCATCCTGGAACGGGTGACTTGACGATGGCCAGGTTTGATCCCATTTGTGCCGACATGGTTGCTGAATTAAAGAAGACTCCGAAGACGGAATTGTTTCGCGCCCGCATTGATCGCGGGCGCAAGGCGAAGGTAGCCAAAATCCTGCGGCGTTATGGCCTGACTCCGGGTGAGGCGGTGAATGTGTTTTTTGCCAAGGTGGCGGAAGTCGGCGGACTGCCGTTCGACTTGCGGCCTGACAGGCCAACCGAGACGGAAGAACTGCTGGCGGATCCGGAGTTTCAGAAGCATCTGGCGCGTATGCGCAAGGGGAAGGTGCGTTATGTTTCATTGGAGGACGTCCCGGAATGATTGTTGCCGATCAGGTCCTGGAGGCGTTGCGGGAATTGCACCCGGGAGTACGCAAGGACGTTCGGCGCGCGCTCGCTGATCTGGACAAGGGGGAGCGCCGCGACACCAAGGCACTGGAAGGCAAGCTGGGTGATTTTTATCGTCTGCGAGTCGGGAAATACCGGGTGATTTACCGGTTCGATTTGTTGTCGGGTGAAATTGTCGCGGAATTTCTTTCCACACGCGACGTGGTGTATGAGGCATTCCGTCCTCCGGAATAAATGGCAATTGCGCAGCATGGGGAAAGAGGTGGAACTGTAGTGGTAATGATGATGCACGAGGACGACGCGCAATCCTTCGTGCGCGGCGCGTACGGCGCAGGCGATGCCGCCGGGCGTGGCGCCGAAAACGACGAGGTCGGTTTGCCGGGGGATGGTAAAATGGGAGCAGGGTTGTTTCATGGATTCGGACTGCCGCTGTGGCGGACTTGTTCGGTATGGTTCTCCACCCAGTCCCAATCAATCTCCACACCAAGACCGGGACCTTGGGGGAGACGAATAATCCCATCAGGACTGTCAAAGGGATGTTTTTTCAGACCGAAACGGAAAACGGGGTGATGCACTTCCATCCAACTCGTATTGCGGACCGAGCATGCCACATGAAGATTCGCGACATCCAGAAGCGGTGTATTGGCAGTGTGGATTTCCAGATTGAAACCGAACAGCTCGCAGGCCGACAGGGCTTTCTTCAAGCCGGTGATGCCTCCTTTGATCAACACGTCCCCGCGCGCAAATGTCATGGCCCGGCCTGTCATGAAATTGGGCATGTCGGTCAGTCTTGTTGTCTCCGTTGCCACAATGGGGGTTTTGAGCCGGGAGGACAAAAAACGGTAATTTTCTATCTGCTGCTCAGGAAGCGGCTCCTCGAACCAATGATAATTCAATGCATCGAGTTCTTTCCCAACCATGAGCGCTTCGTGAAGGGAGTAGGCGGAATTGGCATCCTGCATGAGCGGAAAATCCTCCCCGGCGCCCATGCGGGCAGCCTTGAGACGCGGGATATCACGGTTCGGTCCGTCGCGCAGTTGTAGTTTGTATCCATAAAATCCTGACGATTTTGCCGCCACAATTTCCTCTGCGATTTCCTCCTCGTTGAAATGTTCGCTGCGGGACGTAAGATATGCGGGAAGCCGGTCCGTGTATCGCCCGAGTAATGTGGCAACCGGACGTTGCAGCATTTTCCCCCGCAAGTCCCAGAGAGCGACGTCGATGACGCCGACAAGACTGTCCGACTGGTTGTAGAGATGGCGCTGGCGGAGAAACAGGCGCTGCCAGATAGCCTCAATCTGATCGGGATCGGCAAACTCCAGTTGCGGCCAGAAGCTCTCGTGCAAAATCGCAGCCAGCGCGTGTCCGTCACCATGCGGCCCATACGCCATTGAGTGGCCGTCCACGCCTTCGTCCGTATGCAAAATGACCAGAGGGAAAAACCAATGCGGCGGGCGTCCGGTCGGGACAATGCCATCCCGATAACGAGGGCTGGCATCGATTTTCAGCAGGCGGGTGGTGAGGCCGGTGATTTTCATGGGATGTCAGTAGCCTCTGGAGAAGTCGGCGACGCACGTCAGCGGTTTGCCATCAAGAAACCGGGCGAGGTTGAGTTTGAATTGCCGGAGCAAAAGTGAACCGGCTTCAGCGTGATGCCCGGCCAGATGAGGCGTCACGAGCACATTGGGCAAATCCCAAAACGGGCTGTCAGCAGGCAACGGTTCCCGCTCGAAAACATCCAGCGCCGCCCCGCCCAGGCTGCCATCCCGCAAACGCTCGATCAGCGCGTCTTCGTCGAGCAATCCACCCCGCGCGATATTGTGAACGACAGCCCCGCGCTTGAGCATGGCGATCCGGTTTTTGTCCAGAATGCGCCGGGTTTGGTCCGTGAGCGGCAGCGCAATGACCAGGTGGTCGCTCGCTGCAAGGAGTTCATCCAACTGCGTCAGAGGCAGGAGCGCATCCAACCCGGAGGGAGGGAGGGGGGGGGAGGGGACGGTGCGCCTGGTGGCAATCAACCGGACGCCAAAGGGCTTGAGCAGCCGGGCCACTTCCCTGCCCACGCTTCCATAGCCGAGGATGCCGACCGTTTGTTTTTGGATGGCGTGGGGAAGGCCGGGACGCCGGTCCCATTTCTTTTCCCGCTGGCATTGCAGGAAGTGAGGCAACTGGCGCGCAAATGCCAGGATCGTCATGACAACTTGTTCCGCAATGATGGGTGCGCGGATGTCACGAGCCGTGGTCATGATGACATGCGAAGCAGGAGGCGGAATGTATTCGTCAAAACCTGACGAAACGATCTGGAGCCATTGCAAATGGGCGCACCGGGGTAACAGGGCGGAGGGCACGTTGCCAAAAATCACGGCGGGCCAGCCGGGATCTTTTTCCAGCAAACCCGGATCCATTGTTTGCCGGAAATTGCATTGCGGGAATTCCGCGGACAAGGCGGCAACATCCGTCGGTGAAATGTCGCGAAAAATCAGGATGTTCATTGTCCGTTCATCTCCACTTTCACGCACACCTTCGTGACAAGTCCTTCTCCGATCAGCGGGGCGTGAGGTTCGCCGGGAAACAGGATGACAAATTCGCCTCCCTTGAGGTGAACAAGGTTGGTGACCGGCCCGCGCAACAGGCCGCAATCCTTGTCTGTTTGAAACGCTCCGGAAGGTTCCATCCCGTCCACGTTTGTATTCCATGCGATGATCTCCTCGCCTGCCATGCACCAATGCACATCGGCATAACGTTTGTGATACTCGAATTCCATTTCCCCGGTTTTCGGGCAGCCATTTTTGGAAATGCCATTGGCCCAGACCCTGTCGCCGAGGATCGTTGTTTTCCCGCAAACATGGGCGCGGCTTTTGCGAAGCTCGTCAATATAGCGAAACGCGACCTGAAACGACTCGCCCAAATCAAAATAATTCCAGCCCGAAATTGTATCCAGATTTCCATTAATCATGGTTCAGCCCTCCAAATAAATGGCGTAGAGATGAATGTCCTCCGGGCGGACGCCGGCGAAATCCGCGCGGATGCGAATTGCTCCCTGTACCGGCACGCGATCCTTCGCGCCCCAGGCAACGCGTTGCCGGAATCCGGATTGCGCGGGTCCCGTGCAATCTTGCGCGGTGAAACCGGGCAGCGGTCTGAATTGTTCGTCGAGGATGGAAACCTTGAGAGACGAATACTCTCCCAGCCCGTCAACATTGACGCTGATGGCGGTGGAATCTCCCTTCGGCATCAACGGTGCGGAGATGATATGCGGCGAATGGTTGGGGTCCATCCACGACTCCAGTCCGCCGACCGCGAGATAACCCAGCCTGTCACGCCCCCATCTGGCGAGACGGATGCCGGCATCGGGGATGCCCCAGACGGAATACCAGAACAAGGTTTCGTCGCCGATGTTCGCGAAACCCTGTCCCTGCATCAACGCGGACGCCCGCTCGAACGGAAAGTTTGCCGGCGGCAACCAGGAGACCGCCTCGCTGGCCTGCACGATCCGGAAGTCCGGCACCGGTTCGTGGAAGTGAAGCGCGTCGTGGCTGATGACCAAACCGAGATCGATCGACACCCATCGGCGATCATTCGAGGGGTGGCCGTGCCACTGGCCGTAGAAACCGACCACCACATTGCCACGGTGCCAGAGACCGGCCCCGAGATGGACCTGCTCCCCATCCACAGGACCTGTCGTGGTCATCGGTTTTGGTGGCACGGAATCGCGTCTGAATCCCAGGCAACCGACCTGTGTCCAGTTTTCAAAATCGCAGGATTGGTGGGTGAAAAACTTCCTCACCCCGGCCGGGAAATGGGCGTCGTGCGCCTGTCCGTTGACGTGGTAAACCCCGTTCCACTTGATGCCGCCGGCGGGTTCGAAAAAGGGGCCGCGCGGATTGCCGGGAGACTCAACCCAGCGCACGCCGTCGGGAGAATACGCCACGGCAAACTTGCCTCTGTACTTGGGGCTTTCGAAAAACATCTTGAAACGCTTTCCCGCCTCCGCCTCATCTGTATCGTAAAAGACAACACATCCGACGACGGGGAATCCCCCGCCGCCGAGATCGACCAGGTTGTTGTCTTTCGAACCGCTGTATTCGACGAGACCCAGGTTTGGTTTCTCCCATTTCCGACCGTCCCGGCTTTTCGCAAAACACACGCGGAAGTGGCGTCTTTTTTCGGCTCCCTCACCCTGGCCCAGATACCACATCCAGAGTTCCGCCCCGACTTGCAGCACGGTTCCATAATACAAAATGCCCCTGCTGTCGGGCGTCCCGTCGGGGCCGGGAGAAACAACCATGTTGGGCAGTCCGCCGGAATCGGCGGCAGAAGCGAATGGAATCAGTTTCAGACGCACGCCATGAGAAAATGGGAGCGCCCGGTTATCGAAAGGAAACAGGACGTGTTCTGTATTTTGTTGCGAGTGCATGGTGTGGAGAAGCAACGCGGAGGGGATGTTTTCGCCGGTATTTTACGAAGTGAAAAATTGGATACTAAGGATGCGCCGGGGCACCGTTTCGTGATGGATCAAGGATGCGGGAGGAAGCGAGCGAGGCGGGTGTTTCGCGCCAATCAGGCCAGACGGCATCAAGCTCGGCATGCAGCCGCGGGATAGTGGAGGCAGGCACGGTCGGGAGCGGAAGTCGCATGGGGCCGAGATCAAGTCCCAGTGCGAGCGTGGCCGCCTTGAGCGCGGCGAGTCCGCCGTAACGTCCGAAAATGGCGATGCAATCAATGAGCGTGTCTTGCGCTGCGCGGGCTTCGTCGAGGTGGCCGTCGTCCCAAAATTGAAGAATGTCGCGAAGAAGCGGGCCGAGAATGTTGTAGCTGCCGCCGACAAAACCGCGCGCGCCCATGGCCAGTGCGCCGAGTGACATTTCATCCTTGCCGTAGAGGACGGCGTAACGGCCTCCGTCGAAGCGGAGGGCGCGGCTGTAATCCATGAGATCGGTGTCGGTGTATTTGATGCCGCCGAGCGTCGGGATTTTGTCTTTGGCGACGGCGAGAAAATCGACGGCCTTGATTTTGAGTCCGGGCGATGCGGAGTTGTGATAATAATAAAATGGCAGCGCGGGCGCGGCGGCGGCGATGGCGGCGAAGTGGGCGATGAGAGCGTTCATGTCGCGCGCGGCGTAGGGCGATGAGGTGACGGATGACACGCCGCTTGCGCCGATTGACTGCGCATGGCGGGCGAGCGTAATGGCATCCGCAGGACTGGCGCAGCCGACATGGACGATCATCGGGACGTCTGCGGGCAGGATGTCGCGCCATGCTTCGACGATTTGTTTGCGTTCGTGGACGGTGAGGAGTTGGCCCTCGCCCGTGCCGCCGCACAGATAAAATCCCTGTGCGCCACGCGCCCGCAAAAGGGCGGCTTGTTTCGGAATCGTGGCGGCGTTGAGCGATCCGTCCGCGTGCAACGGGGCAAGTGGAGCAACCATTCGTATGTCGAGCGTGTTCATCGGTGAGTGAGAGAGAGTGTGTGTGGTGGATTATTTCCGGTCAGGAGTGTCCCCCCTCCCCCCCCCTCTCCGTGTCTCCTGTGTGCATGTGAGGGAGGATAATTTGAGGGGACTGATGTTACGCGGATCGACCGTAGGGGCTTCGCTTGCGAATCCCGCGCGCGACCTGACTCAACCGGAGCGTCGCAACCGGAGATACGCCAATC
>JAISAX010000577.1 GCA_031266495.1 Opitutaceae bacterium | reverse complement strand
GTTTTCCACGCCGGGGTCATCGTCATCCGTGTCGCCGGTGTCGGCGAAGAGGGTGTAGCGTTCCTTGCTGCGGTAGGGATTTTTGAGGTTGTCGCAGAACTGGAAGGCGTGATCGAAGTCGAAGCCGACGGCCTTGATGATGAGCTGCGCGAGGGCGTAGAGCGATTGGTCGCCACCGATAGCGAGTTCGGCGGTGAAGTCATCGTACTGGATGGTGAAGTGGTATTCTTGCATGGTTTGAAAATGAGGGGGGGGGGGATGCTGTGGGAACGGGTGCCCGCTTCCAGTCAAATGTTCCGATACTCCTTTGTGATAAATTCAGGTCGTGTTGGTATGTCAAAGTCACCTGGTCCCGAGCGCCTCGCTTTTCCAGATGATATAACGGATGTAATATTCGGCCATGTTGTATTCAGCTTTGTCGGGTGTATGCGCGAGTTTGTGGACGGTTTCCAGGTCGATCCTGGCCAAGTGCGTCACCGATTTTGCCGTGGCGGGGGGCAGGTCCATCAACGAGTCCATTCGCCAATCGTCATCCCACAAAAACTCGTCCCACAAATGCCCTTCCCCCAAAAGCAATTCCTTCCATACTTCTTCAGTGAGTTTTTCTGATAAATGTATACGAGAACTGTTTACGTCGATTTTCAGATCTTGCAGCACATAAGGGAGTTGTGGATCATCCGGAGTGCACCGAATGAGCAGGCGGTCGATTGTCTGCCAAGCATCTTGGCGGGCGTTGCCGCCCATTTCGGAGTCCTCCAGTTCGCCACAAATACTGTCATAAGTTTGCTGAAGTAATTCCGCGATGATTGCTTCTTGGGTGCCGGTATGCCCTTGGGGTGGGATTGGCACGTCTTCCAGCAATGCTTCCAAGACTTGATAGAGGGCGTAGATGAATTCGTCTTTTTCGAGTCGTTGGAGAATCGGTTCATGAAGCATTTGCTTCACGGACAGCAGTTCGAGTCGCTCCAGCATCTGATCCAGTGGATAGGTCAGTGCGGTGATGTCGGCTATTTGGTAGCGTTTACCTTTTTGGGTGGTTTGGTTTGGGCTGTTCCACATGGCGGGTGTTTGTTTGGTGGTGAGGGACGGGGGGGGGGGGGAGGGCAGGGCAAACGCAACTAAATGCCAGAATGAATAAATTGATAATTCGTTGATTTACAATAAAATATAGCTATATAATCCATAATGCAAATAAGAATTTTTACCATAAGATATATATAAGGCAGGGAAAATGGTTAGCTTACTGAATTTGATTCATTTCCACAAATATATAACTAAATTATCTTCAATTAGTTAGGGAAAATAGATTAGATTTTTTAGATGCGTTTGCCCTGGGGGGAGGGTTATTCGGCGGGCATCGGGACGAAAAGGCCGAGGCCGGAAAATCTGCCGCTGCCAATGCAGAATGGACCGCAAAGTTTTATCGGTCGTAATTCTCCGTTGGATACGCGTTCGCGCCAGATGACACGAACGTGCAGACGTCGAAATCGGCGGCATTGATCGGGGGCGGAATACCGCGAGGCAAGGTCGGCTCCGGGGAAAAATCCTGTGGAGCGCCATTGCAAATCGGTGGCGGCGACCAGTGGCGCGGGCAGGCCGGCGTCAAGGAAGGCCTTGCGCAAAAGGCGTTCGATGCGGGTGTCGAGCTTGCGGATGATTTGTTCCTTTTCGGCGGCAGAGAGCAGCGGTGCTCCGTCGCGCAGGCGGTGACGGAGTTTGCGCGGGTCGTCATGGCCGGGGAGGACTACAGGGGTCACCGTGGTCCAGGCGGCGGACTCTTTAAAATAGTCAGCGATAGCGACTGCTTTTTCCGATTGGCGGCGCAGGAAGGCGGCGGTGCATCCGGTTTTTTCGTCAATGAGTTCGCGGCCTTCGAGCGAGCACTCGATGCGTGAAAATTCGGCGGGGTCGCAATGTCCGGTGACCGTGACCAGCACGCGGCGAATCGAGCCGATGGTGTTGCCGCGTTTTCCGCCGCGCCATTCGATCGAGGGCAGGGGAATGAAAAGGAGGCGGGGGGCGTTTGTCGTGGGTTTTGTGTTACCGTGGTCGCTTTTGTCGTGCCCAAGGACGAAGGCGTTTGTTTTTTCTTTGTCCCAGCCGAGGGAGGCGGAGAAATCGGGTTGGCTGGCGGTGTGGCGTAACATGCCGGCCAGGTGCAGGCGTCGCCATTGCGGGTCAAATGCGGCGAATCCGGAATCGTCGGGTTTGCGCAGGGCAAAGATGGCGTAGGGCGGGCGGGCAAGTTCGGTTTCGCGGCGATAGGTGATCACGCGAAAGGCGGTGGGTGCGAGCGACGGAACAGGGACGAAAATTTCGCCGCCGTCGTCGAGATGCCGGACGCGGCGCAGAAACGCGGCGTGGCGTTCCTCCAGTGCGTCGAGTGTTCCGGCAACGGGAACGCGCAGCGACGTGCCGCCGGAGGTTTCGACGGGGAGCCAGCGTTCGCCGGATGGTCGGGCGGCGGTGCCGGTGTTTTCTTCCACGACGGCGTCGGCGACGACGAGGTCGATGCCCCAGCCGAGGCGCGAAACGGCGCGGACCATGGCAATGAGGGTGTTGTTGTGCGTGCCAAAATCAGCGGTGTCGTCGAGGTTCCAAATGTAGTGAACAGCGGCGTCGCCAGACAGGCGCTGTGGGCTGATTACTTTTTCGGTGCGGTAGCCGGAGATGTCGATGGGGTGGTTTTTGGCGTCGAAATATTTGCCTGCGGACCACTGTTTCGCCACGAGGTCGCCGACGTTGTCGGGGACGTAGAGTTGATAGCCGGTTGTCGGCGTGGCCGTGGACGCGAGGATTTCAGGCGGTTGTTTCACTGCTTCCAGCCAGCGAAGGGTGGCGGCGTTTTGCGCTCCGATGCCATCGCCGTCCAGGCGGGCGGCGGCGTTGGTGATCGATTGAAAGAGGCGCAGGGGTGAGGGCGGCCATTCGGGTTCGCCGCCGTTGCCGCGCCCGTGAAACGTGCCGTCGAGAAAACGGACGCTGATGCGGAGTTGTGTGGGCATGGTGGGTCAGGGGGCGGAGGGGGTGGTGGTTTCGGCGGCTTTTTTGCCCTTTGTGGCCTTGGCGGTTTTGTTCTTGTCGCTGTCTTTCACGTCGGAGACGGCCTTTTCTTTGTCAAAACGGACGGTCTGTTTTTCGCCCACGCCGAATGCGGCGGCGGCGGCTTTCGCGTAGTCGAGCGCGACTTGAGGGGTGATTTTGGCAGTGGCGTCGGCGCGTGTACCGTTGAGAGAAACCTCGTCAAATGTGCGAGGCAACGGGTTGCCGTTGTCATCGGTCGCACCGACGAGGATGGTGCCTTGGCGGTAATAGCCGAGCGGGAGGCGGGTGAAGGCGACGAGCGCGAGGCCGAGGATGTAGCGGCGGAGTTTGAGCGTGATTTCCGGTGTGTCGGCCTTGAGCAGTTTCAATGCGGAGAGCGCGAGTGTGGCGTCGCGGCGGATACCGCCGTCGGCGATGACGCCGCCGTGTGTTCCGCTCGAGGGCACATGGACAAAGCCGCGCGCGGCAAGCGGGTTGCTGGAATCGCCTTCCGCTTTCTGTTTCTCTTCTTCGGAAAAGATTTCCAGCGCGGCGTAATCCGTCGCGGGCGTGTATTGCGCCGAGCGCGTGAGTTTGCGGACGTTGTAGGCACGAATGGTCGAGGCGAGGAGGCGCGGCAATTTTGCCTGCGTGTCACGGGAATCCCATACGCCAAAAACGAGCGAGGTGGGGGCGATTTTGGCGAGTGGCGCGGCGTCGCCTTTGAGGACAGATTTGAAGGCGGCTTGCAGGGTATCTTTTAACTCAGAGCAACGGGCGATGGCGTCGCCGGCGCGGTGGCCGACGTCGAGCAGGTTCATGGATTTTTCCTCGCTCGCCGTGATGACGATTTGCGGGACGAGTCCGGCGTAATCGTCTTCGGCGAAGAGTGGTTCGATGCGGTTGGCTTGCGAGCCGACGCTGTCAACGAGGACGATGTTTTGCGCGGACGGGTTTTCGGTGCGGTTGGGACCGTCGATGTTGTAGCCTGCTTCGTCACCTTTTTTCCTGGGGGCGTAGGTTGCCGGAAAGAAAACGGCATCGGCCCCTTCAACGGGGGCGAGGTGCTCGCGAATGACGAGGGCGGCGGGGCCGTCCGGCGTGAGGTAGTGGTCGAACTTTGTGAGGATGTTGGTTTCGCTCATGATGTTTGTGTGTTGATGGTTGGTTGTTGGTGGTTGTTGGTGACGAGAAGAAAAAACGGTTTGGAAGCGGGTGGTCAGGAGACGCGATTGGCAGGAACAAAGGCCCGGTAGTCTTTTGCCCGTGACGGATTTGAAAAACGGAAGCGGTGGGTTGAATCGGGCAAAAGTCCGGCGACCGCGGCGGCGAGCGGCGCGAGTGGAAGCGGGCTGTGCCAAAGGTGGTAATCATATTCGCGTTCCTTGCCGCGTTTGTTGACTGCCAGCAAGGGGCGCGCGCGTTGAAGCCCGATGAGACAAAGCAGTTCAACCGCAGGCGTTGCCGGGCTGGTGATTTTCACGCTTCCTTTCCTCAATTTGTCCACGGAGAAACCAACGTCCTGGGCCTTGGCGTTCGTGGCGCGATTGGCGTCAAAATAAAAGGGTTCGCTGCTGTTGGCTGTGCTCGAAAGGAACAGGATGTCTTCGAGGGGGAGGGGGGGGGGGGGAGGAGGGGATGGATGCCCGAGTTCCGGTTTCAGTGTCTTGCGCATGTCGTCGGCGATGTCGCGCACGCTCATCTGGCCGGCCCAGGTTTTGAGTTTGCCGATGGCACCGCCTTCGTGCCGCCACCAGTCGATGCGCACTGTGCAGCGCCTGGCGTCGTCTCCGGTGAGGATGATTTCCAGTGGCGTGAGCGGCCTGTCTTCCGGATCAAGCGCGTTGATTTCTGAAGCGACGATTTTACCAAGGAGTTCCTTGAGCGAGAGACCGGCGGCGGCGATGTGGAAGGTCGAGCCGTCTTTGGCAAACCAGGCGCAGGCTTCGGGCACAAGCGCCGCAGCAAGTTCAAAGAGGCCACAACAGGCGAAGTAGTGGCCGGGGTTGGCGGGGTTGATGTTGAGGGTGACACCGGGGGGGGGAGGGGGGGAGGATGCTACGTTTTCCGGAGCTGGCAGGATGTCGGTATTTTCGGGAGCGGCGGCGGCGACGCAGGGGGCGACGATGCCTGCGCTGGCAGCGTGGTCGGCGGCGCGGAGGAGCGATTCGAGCCAGGCGAGTCCCCAGCGTCCGAAGCGTTTTTGGAGACGGGCAAAGCGACGCGGGGTTTCGGTGGCGAGCGTAGTGGATTTTTCGGACGAGGCGGCGGGGGCCGACATGGTGCCGGTGTTCGCGGCGGCACCAGGGTAGTCGAAAATTTCGTTGTCAGGAAAATGCGGACGAGCGCGTCCGTGGTGCGCGGCAATGAGGTGCAGGACGATCTCGCGTTCGAGGCCGGAGAGTGCGGCGAGTGAGGAGGCGGCTTCGGGGTCGCGAGCGACGTCGTTGAGCGAACCGAATTCGTGGCGGTAGTGTTCGGCGAGGTTGCGCGAGCGCATTCCGGGCGCGGACTTGGCAAGGATGGTTTCCTGCCTGGCGGGATCGTAGGCGAAGTTGCCGAGGTTGCGCTGCCATTGCGCGCGGTTTTTGCCAAGATCGTGTAATTGTGCGGCAATGACAAGGCAGCGTCGCAGATCGGGTCCAGCGGCGTCGAAGGCGGATGTGCGTGGGAAAATTTTCGCGGCAATCGCGATGGCGTTGGCCGTCACGTCCTGGGTGTGAGCTTCAAGCGTGGCGGCATTGTTGTTGTCGTCGTTTTTGTTTTTCGTGCGAAGGGGTTTTGTTTCGAGCCAGAGCCAGTAGCGGGAGCGAGAGGTGCAAGCACCGGTGGCGGTGGTGGCGCCGTCGGTATTGGTGTTGGTATCGTCGGCGTCTTTTTCGTTGGCGTCTTTCTCGTCGGGCAGTTCTTCCAGGCCAGACTGGGTGTCAATGAGACGCTTGATGCGGAATCCGGCGCGGGCGAGGTCGGCGGGCAATTCCGGCGTATCGCTCCAGACACGACAGCGTTGGTTCTGGATGTCGGATACGTCGGCTTGGGCGGCGGGATGTTTGTCATCGGTAGCGGCGGACGAGAGCAGGCCGTCTTTGTCAATGCCGCCAAGCGAGGCGGGCAGGATGAGCGTGGCGTTGGCAAGGGAGGCTTCGAGGGTGTCGGTGTCGCGAGGATCTTCCTTGAGGAAGTCGGCAAGCGGGAGCGTGTCGATGTCGCCATCGGAGCGGATGAGCCATGCGTTTCCCGGCAGGTTGCCGTTGATGGCGGTTTTTTGCGCGATTTTCTGGATGGTCTTGAAGATGCGTCCGGAGGTGTCGCGCAGGAGTTCATGCGGTTTGAGCGGGCAGCCTTCCAGCAGGTCTTCCGGCGAATAGGCATCAAGGAGTTTGGCGGTGCGGAGTACGTCGAGTTCCTCGCGCCAGGCGACGTGGGTTTCGGGCTGTTGCCATTCGGCTTCGCCGTGCAGGTAGGGCGCGACGGGGGGGCGGGCGGCAATGGATTTGCGAATGGTGGTGAGCGCCCAGGCATCAAACTGGATTGCCGTGGCGGTGCGCAGGCCCGGTTCAGGCGAGAATGCGGCGGCGCGTTCGGCGTCGGAAAGGTTTGTCGAGAGTTTGGCGAGCGCGGCGGGGCTGGCGTCGCCGTCGAGTTTTTTCAGGAGCGCGAGAGTGCGGGCGCGGGCGGCGTCGAACGGTTTGGCGGTGTCGATGTCCGTTTCGTGGAAGACAGTGATTGTCGCGGCGGCGTCACCGACAAGTTCACCGAAACGGTTCACGCGCCCGAAGCGTTGCGCCATGCTTTCGTAGGTGGACAGGTCGCAAACGAGGTCGTCGGCGGACAGGTTGACTCCCACCTCGCCCGCGCTGGTGGCAACGAGGAAAACGGGGCCGGTGGCGGGTTCGATGCCGGGGGCGCGGTCTTTCGCATGCAGGAAGCGCTGGAAAACGGCGTTTTCACGGACGAGTTCGTCGCGTTCCTTGCCTCGCATGGTGCCAGTAAGTGTGGCGATTTCCCCCTTTTTGTTCAAGGCAGCCCTGACCTTCAGGGCGGTTTCCACCAAGCGGACAAAAACGAGCACGGCACGTTCACTGATGGCTGCTTTTTTTTCGGCAAGCGCGATGATTTCTTTCTCCAGCTTTTCGTTGTTGCCGAGCGGGACGGACGAGAGGCGTTTGGGGGCGTGGATGCGTTTTTGGATAAATTCGTTTTCGGTGTCCTTGTCGTCGGGATTTTTGTCCAGTCCGAATGGAGGTGGCTTTTGAGTGCCGTCGCCGCCACCGTTGGCGCGGGTTGTCGCGGTGAGTTCGAGCACATGCAGTTTGCGTGGGTCGGCGGAGTTTTTCTGCGCTGTTTCGATTTCACCGAGCAGTTTCTGGAATGCCGGTTCGAGGTGAGCTTCGTCGTGAACGAGCAGCGCGTCTTGCGCGAGGAAGCCGGCGTGGAGCGGGCGCATTTTGAAACCCGCGGTATAACGGCTGAACAGCAGGCCGCTGCCGATCATGTCCACGGTGCCGCAAATCACGGCGGGACGCGCCGGGTCGAGGCACCATTCGCCGTTGTCGGCGTATTGGCCGCGCAGTGTGCTGAGCGCCAGTGGCGAAGTGTCGTCGGGCAGAGGCAACGCGCAGAGTGTCGCCAGCGCGTCACGCACCTCTTCCAACTCGGGTTTTTCGGCGAGAGCCTTGCGCAGCTTTTCAACTTCGGAGGTGGTCTGGTCAACGACGGTGCGGCGGTTGACAACATACACGAGGCGGCGCGGTGTGCCTTCCGGTTTCCTGGCAAGCGCAAGCAACCAGATAGTAATGACATTCGTTTTTCCCAATCCGGTCGGGATGTTCGTCGATATGGAGAATTCGCCCACCATGAAGCGTTCATAAAGTGCGACTTGCCAAGGAAACGGCGGGTGGCCGGTGAGATGTTCGAAAAGTTCTGGGAATGGGAATTGAGGCATGGGTTACGCGTCTATCTTGTGCTAAAGGTGCTTGGAAATGGTCTAAAAGATGATAAAAAAATTGTTGACGATAACAAAAACGATCCCATTTTGGTTTTGAGAACGGAGCCGTTTTTCCTTCCCGCCATAACATTCCTCAGGGTCCAAGCTGCGGAATCGGTTCGGAGGCAAGACCGATGTTGCCTCCAAAGCGCATCCCGTTCTCGACATCGCTGTTTTCCCCACGTGTAGGGCCTCATTGAAGATGCTAGAGCTGCTTGGAAATGGTTCGCTAACGCGACAATTCCGCGCCGTTCCGGAAGGGACGGCGCGGCCTGTTCCCGGTTCAACGGAACCCGAAGTTCCGGCAAATTGCGTGCGTGCTGCGGTAGTTTGGGCAATGTCCGCAAAAATCATAATCGAGCGGGATTCACGGTCAGTGTAACCTGCAAAATGAGTTCGGAGCATGCAGTCCGGGACAGGACGAGAACAGGCGAGGGCTGGCATGAATATGAGGACGACGAGGCTAATCCTTAACTTCATTTTCATGGGATGAACGATTTATTGTCTGCTGGACAGATTATTTTCGGGAGCGTTTGCGAGTGGCGACCATGGCTTGAGCGTAGAGAGTGGGATGGGCGCGGGTCGAGCGTGGAACCGCGCCAGGCAGCGAAGGTGCGGCCGGCGAGGATCAGGGCGAGGGCTTCGTCGGCATCAATGCGGGGGAGCGGGGTGAGTTGGAGCGAGGTGTAGGGCCGGGCGTAGCAGTAGGTTCGGCGGGCAGGATCCCATTCGACAGGGGCGTTGTGCGCGTTGCGGAGGTGTTCGATGTCGCGTTTGATGGTGCGGGCGGATATGCCTTCCCATTCGCGGGCGAAGGATTCGGCGGTGAAGGCGCGACCGGCGGAGAGGTAGTCGTGGAGGCGGCGGATGCGGGCGATGCAGGAGGGGTCGCCGGAGCGTGCGGGGATCGGTGAGGGAAGGGATCCGGTCGGAAGCATGCCATCAGGATAAATAATCTCCCCGGGCCCACGGCAAGATCCGGTACGGGCATATCGGGAAGTTTTTTGGGGAATTTTGATCACGTATCATGCTGTTGCCGGTGAATGGCGGAAGCGGGCTTGACCTTCTCTCTTCATAGCAGGGGGGGGGGGAATTCAGCTATTCGGCGGGCATGGGGCATGAGGCGAGAAGGCCGAGGCCGGAAAATCTGCCACTGCCGCTGCCAATGCCAGTGCCAGTGGGGTGTAATTGAAAGTGGTGGGAAGCCTGGTGTTTCGCCTGAGCCGAATCGTAGGGGCGCACTTCACTGTATGGACTCGGGTAAAGGGTAACAGATGTACCGGGTCAGAGGTAACACTTTTTGAATTATGGGAGATCAAGGATCTGAAGTAACGCGAAGCCGGAGCCGAAGCCGGAGCGGCGGTATTCCTGCCGCTGCGCCTCTTTGCCGATCAGCCCAGCGACGCTTCGCGTCGTCGCAGCGGCAGGAATGCCGCCGCTGCTGCTCCCGCCTGCGTAACTTCTGTCAAGGATGTAAAGATCACCTTCCTCAACCGTTCCTTCTATGTCGGACAGGCCTTCATCGGCCTCCCTCTCGCCCTCCGTCCCATGGCTTCCTCTGGCATACCCCGTCTGCTTCTCCTCCCTCTCCTCAAAAAGTGTCACCCCTGACCCGGTACATCTGTTACCCCTAACCCGAGTCTATACATTCACGTGCGCCCCTATGTCTGTTCTCACCACTTTCAATTACACCCATGCCAATGCCAGTGCAGAATGGACCGCGAAGTTTTAACTGATGTTACGCGGCGTCCCGCGTAGGGGCTTCGCTTGCGAAGCCCTCGCCAGCCGGACGGAATTGGCGTATCTCCACTTGTGAAAGGTCCTTGCGGGCTTCGCAAGCGAAGCCCCTACGTGAGGCGCCGCGTAACATCAGGTTTTGACGGACGTAATTCTACGCTGGATACGTATTCGCGCCGGATGACACGGATATGCAAACGTCGAAAGCGGCGGCATTGATCGGAGGATGGAATACCGCGAGGCAAGGTCGGCTCCGGGAACGAATCCTGTGGAGCGCCGTTGCAAATCGGCGGCGACGGCCAGTGGCGCGGGCAGGCCGGCGTCAAGGATGGCCTTGGGAACCGTAAGGAAATAACCAGTACGAATATGCTCGCTCTTCAAGACCAAGCAAATTTGCTCTGTTTATTTCATTACGGTTCCTTAGTTCATTACGGTTCCTTACCGTGGTCCAGACGGCGGATTTGTTGCCTGGGCGTCTGTCCGGGGGCGCCAGTGGTCGAGGATGGTTTGCCTGAAGGCGGGGACGGTCCAGGTGTAGCCTCCGTTGATGCCCCAGACGGCATGGTTGGCTCCGAGACGGGTCAATCGTTCGTGGGTGTGGGTCAGCCAGATGGTGCCGGATCGGGGGGCCTTGCCTGCGTAACCAACAACTCCGTATTCGCCGCAATCAACCGGATGGCCGGTCTTGAGGAGGTGCTCGAATACGGGGTAGCTCACGGCGTCGCATTTCCAGCGGTCCCAGTAGTGCCAGTGTTTGTTGTCGTCGCGCCATGAGGGGGCTTCCCATTCGATCATGGGCATGAAGGAGGGATAAAAGACGACGGGTTGCGGATCCACGACTTGCTGGTGGGTGAACATGTGCGGCCAGTAGTCGTGATAGCCGATGATGATGTTGTCATCCCCCACGTCTTCCAGGCGTGATATGCCGACGGGATTGGCCATGTTGGCGACTTCAACGAGGAGCGGGATGGGGCCGGCGGCTTGCCTGAGCGCGGGCATGTTCTCGCGCACAAAGGCATAGTACGCGCTCACGTCGTGGTGTTCGGAAAAGATGCGCGGTTCGTTGAGCAGGTCGTAATACGCAATGATGTCCGCGTAGGGGCGGCTCCATTCCATGATGGTT
>JAISAX010000573.1 GCA_031266495.1 Opitutaceae bacterium | reverse complement strand
GTTTTCCACGCCGGGGTCATCGTCATCCGTGTCGCCGGTGTCGGCGAAGAGGGTGTAGCGTTCCTTGCTGCGGTAGGGATTTTTGAGGTTGTCGCAGAACTGGAAGGCGTGATCGAAGTGGAAGCCGACGGCCTTGATGATGAGCTGCGCGAGGGCGTAGAGCGATTGGTCGCCGCCGACGGCGAGTTCGGCGGTGAAGTCGTCATACTGGATGGTGAAGTGGTATTCCTGCATGGGTGGCGGTGGTTGTGATATGTGTGGCGGGAGGGGGGGGGGGGGGACGGGACAATCAGGTGACGGGGGCGAAGAGGCCGAGGCCGAAGTGGGCGGCGTAGCCAAAACCACAGGGGAGCGTGACTTCGTTTTCGAACTCCAGGCGCAGTGCGAAGCCGCGGTGGTCGCCACGGGTACCTTTGCCGGTGCGGCGCTGACGTTGGAAATCGAGGCAGGGAATGTCTCGCAGGCCACGGGGAGGTGTAATGCGCAAGCCGATACGGGCTATCCTGACTGGCGAGGGAAGCGTGAAATCGAAAGCTTCAAGCGAGGTGGCGGTGAGTTGCAGGAGGCGCAGGCAATCGTGTTCGGGTGAGCCTTTTTGCAGTCCGGTGGCCGGGTCTGTTTTGGGAACGCCGGTACGGGTGGCCTTGGCATGGCGCACAGGAATATAGGGTGTGAGTGAGGTCCATGTGCGCGAGGGGCGGAAGTAGGGTGAGGCGTGCCGGAAATCGGCTGGCTGGCCGGTGGCAAGGAGCACGATCTTGATTTCGAAGCCTTTGCCTTCCATTCCCCAGATTTCGCGGATGCGGCCAAGGGCGCGGCCGGCGTTTTCATCAAAACCGCGCGGGGCGTGCAGGGTCATGTGAGTGACGTAGCCGTGCGGATCACTTTCGGGCAGGAAATAGACGTGGGCGTTGTCTGCGAGCGGACGTCCATTGTCGTCGATGCCGGTGAGGGTCGGGTTGTTGTTTTCGTTGCCCAAATGTTTGCAGAGCGCCTGGTGAAAGCGTTCGGCGAGGCTGAGCGATTGCGTGATGGAGGGCGGGACTTTGCAAACGAAGGCGAAGCGGGCGACGGTGGGCAGGTCGCGGTGGAGGGGGGGGGGGGGGTGACCGGGGCGATTTTTAAGCAGTCGCGGGGCCGGGTGTATTCGATCCAGCGGGAGCCGGGCGGGAGGTTGCGGCCTTCTTTTTTCCAGTCGGCGGTGTCGAGCTGGAGGGCGTCGAAAAGCGTCCTGGGCAGATCCGTCGTTTTCTTTTTTCCGCGCGCAGGTTTTTTGTCGGGTGCGGTCCTGGTGGATACGCTGGCTTGTGCGTAGGCGGCGGCTTCCTGCGGCGCGAGCAGTTGGATGCGCTCGAAGTCGTTTGACCGAGTGGTTGTGGCGGAGGAGTCGGCGGGAGTGACGGGGGCGGCGGGAGTGGCGGGGGTGGTCCAGATGCCGTTGCTGACCAGGGGGGGAGGGGGGGAGGCGTCGGCATCCAGGAGCGTGACGATGACGAGGCTTTCGGCGCGCCCCATGTAGTTGAGGCTGGCGAGGAGCGCGTCGAGCAGGGTGTGTTCTGCGGGCGTGAGGGCGACGTCCCAGCGTATCCAGAGGCTTTCGCCTTTGTTTACATGAACGAAGGTATCGAAGATTTTGGTTTTCGTCTCGTTCTTGCCGGTGACGACAGGCATGTAGTGTCGGGTATGCGCGGCGCTGGCTTGAGGAAGGAGGTAGTCGGGCGCGGCGGAGGCGAGTTTGTCAATGAGGGCGCGGAGAACGGGTTCGTCCTGCCGGCGGTGTTTCCAGTGCCAGGCGGCGATGAGGGCGCGGCAAAGCCGCCAGGGACAGGGGGGCCACTCGGGAACGCCTTCATTGACGTGACTGCCCCAGGCGGTGGCGTGCCAGCGTCCGGCGGGGAAATCTGTTTTGATGTAGATCATTCAAAGATGACGTTGGTGGTTGAGGGTGTGGCGAATTTTCCCGCGTTGGCGCAGGCGGTTATGAGGCCGGGGAGCGTGGCTTCGATTTCGGCGAGCGCGGGAAGGGTGAAGCCGGCGGGTTTTTCGGTGGTGATGCCGATGAGGTCGAGGTCGCAGGCGGTGCGGGGTCGGAAGGGGGAATCGAGGAGGGCACGGATTTTATAGAGGGCGAGCGCGATGAGCAGTTTTTCAACGTCGGCGCCGAGCGCGTAGCCGCGGATTTGCGCGAGGTCGATGTTGAAAAAGGCGGTGATCTCGCCGGTGAATTCGTCGCGGTGGAAGGGGACGTTGCCGAAGCCTTTTTTGGTGTCGCCGGCGGGATTGACCGCGTCGTTTTTCACACCGCCGCTGGCGGCGACGTTGACATTGCCGGCTTCGATGAAGGCGGTGATGGCCCGGGGGAGGCGCATGCGGCCGCCGGCAATGTCGGCCTTGGCGATGAAGACGCCATGGAGGAGGGAGTTGATGTCGTATTTGAGGAGGACGGAGGCGAGTTTGCGAAGGTCGGCGCGCCCTTCTTTTTCGGTGCCGAGTTCTTTTTTGAGCGTTTCGACAAAGCTCTTGTCCTTGCCTTCGAGGATGTAGGGGCTGTTGAGGCGATGGGCTTCGAGGGTGGAGGTCGTCACGAGGTTGCTGGCCTTGTCCTTGACGGCGACGAAGGGGAGGCCTTTGAGGGGCGGGAGCCAGTCGTTGGCGGCGGCGTCCCAGCAGATGGTTTCGAGCCGGTTGGCCATGCTCTGGGCAGACTCGACGAGGAGCATGCTCTGGCCGTCGGCGGTTTTGTAGGCCGCGGCTCCGAGATCGGGGAAGCCGGTGGGCTGGAAGCGGGTGCCGAGCACGGGTTTCATGCTGGCAGTGATGAGGAGGCGTGGCGCCGACTGGAGTTGTGTGATGTCCATGATGGTTTTGATGGCTGGAGGTTGGTAGTTGGTAGTTGGAGAGTGGCTACAGGAGAATGGTTATGGGAGAATGGTTGCGGGACTATGCGAGGGAGGAGGATTGGACAGATTGGGACCGGGGGAGGGGGGGAGGGGGTCCGGCTGATCGAAGAGCGCGGGCGCGACGGGTGCGCAAGTCGTTTTGAGTTGCGAGTCCCAGAGCGGAAACAGGAGGGCGGCGGCGGCGCGGCGCGAGGCTGCTCCGTCGAGAGGGATATTGATGTGGAGAACGGGAACGCTGGAGGCGTGGAGGCGGCGTAGTGCCTGGCTGGATGCACGTTCGCCGTCGCCGTTGGCGGCAAGGTTGAAGATGGCGGGCGTGACCGGGACGGCACGGGAATCGGGCAGGCGAGCGGCGAAGCAGAGTTTCAACTGGCCGTAAAAAGCGGGTGGAGTGATATCGCGTGTGGCAAAGTCTGGCTGGGCGGGCATGTTGGCGCGGTTGCTGTCCTCCGAAAAATCGACGAGGCAGAGACCCCAGAGGAGTTGGGCGAGGCGGTCGTCGTCGGTGCGGCCTTCGATGAAGGCGGCGATGTCCGCAGGCCAGGCGCCGAGTTTGGAAAACTCGGGCCAGGTGTCATGTCCGCCGGTCTTCGCAAGGAGGAGGCGGCGGCGCATGATGGCGCACAGGGTGTCGGTGAGGGGGACGTTGACGGAGGGGACAATGTCGTTGACGGCGGAATCGTCCCACGCCGCCCAGGCGTTTTCACCGTGGTGGAGTTTTACGGGTTCGAGGTGGCGGCGGATGGGCCAGAAGGTGTTTTTGACGTAGAGATGGAGCGATGCGAGGGCGGCGGCGAGGCGGTATTCCGCGGCGCCGGTATCGGCGGCACGAACCCAGGCGCGGGGAAGCGGCGGGATGGGCGGGATGTAGGACTCGGTTCGCCATTTTTCGCTGGTGGCGAGGGCGCGTTCGCATTCGCCGAGGGCGATGAGGAGTTCCTGCGTGACGTCGGGGTTGTCGGCTTGTGCGGTGGTGGTCTGGGCAAGGATGGCGTTTTCGAGGCGGCGGGCGGCGCGACGGATGGAGCCGGGGGCGGTGTCGGTTTTTGCTTTGGTTTGGCTAAAAAAGCGCTGAAGCCACGGGTCGCAGGTGGCGATGAGGTCGGTGACGATGGGATTGCGCGAAACGGCGAGGCGCTGGAGCGGCGTGGCGAAGTAGGCGAGTCCGTTGCGCACGTAGAAGGCGAAGCGCTGAAATTCGGCGATGCCGCGATCGACTCCGAGGGAGGCGACGGCAAGGGCGAAGTCGAGGCCGTTGCGAGCGAGGCGGCGGCCTACCCAGGCGCGGCCTTCGGAGAAGAGGGTCTTGATTTCGGGAAGGAGGGCGGGGGCGGGCCAGAGGGGCATCCAGATTTCGCAACGGGCGTCGGATTCGTCGGCGGTGGCGGCGCTGCCGTATCCGGCTCCGGATGACTGGACGCAGAAGGGATAGGCGAGTTGGCCGGGCGCGGCGCTTTCGAGGCGTTTGACGGCGGCGGAGGCGAAGAGCATGGCGCCTTCGATGGCGAGGATGAAGTCCCAGGGGTTGACGGTGCTCCTGGCGTCGAAGCCGGTGGAGGCGTTGGCTCCGCCGCTGGCGGCGGGGCTGAACTGGCCGATGGGGTTGTCGGCGAGGCCGGTGACAGGCGTATCGAAAAGTGCGTTACGGAGGAAGGCTGCGGAGGTTTCGGAGGGGGTGGCGTCGGGGGTGGCAAGTTCGAAAACTTCGCCGAGGCGTTGCATGAAGTTGTTGGTGAATTCGAGGCGTCCGTCGTTGCCGCCGGTGCCGAGGAGGGGTGGGTATTTGGCGCCTTCGTCGGTGAGGACGCAGGCGGCGTCGAGCCATTCGAGGGCGGTTTCGGAAAAGGTGTTCCGGCAGCGGAGGAGGAGTGTTTCCTTGGCTTCCTTGCTGTCGGGTTTTTCGGTGATGTTGAGGGATGCGAGCGCGGAGCGGGCGGCGGCGATGGTGTCGCGATAGGCGGCGAAGCGGGGCGTGGTGGAGGCGAGGATGGCGTTGAGTGCCTTGTTGTTGTCCTTGGGGAAAAACCCGCTGCCGCCGTTCCAGGGGGCGAGGACAGGCGTGGGTCGGTAGTGGTTGAGGAAAAAATCGACGAGGGCGTCAGCGGTCGTAGGGCTGGTCGTGGTACCGGTTGGAGTGAGGACGAAGGTGTTGCCTTGCCAGCAGGCACGGGGGGGGGGGGAGGAGGAGCGTTGTTCGGAGAGGATGCGGAAGATGCCGAGTGCTTTCAGGTAGTTGGCAAGCGGGGTGGGGGTACAGCCGGAAAGGCGATGAGTGTAGTGGAGGATATTCATGCGAACCGAATCAGTGCATGGCTTCGTCTAATTTGAGAAGTTCGATGACGGACTTGTCGGAGGATGTGTATTTGCAGTAGATGCGTTTTGCTGCGCCGTCCGCCCATGCGTCGCATTCGTGCGTAGCCCCGGTGGGGTGCTTGCCTTTCAGTGACTTGAGGTCGAGCGAGCGTGGATTGTCGCCTCTCTCGACGAACCTGGCGAGTTGGTCGATTGTCTGGTTGATATGCTTTCGGTGATCGGACGTTTCAGTCTGGCAGGATTTGACGAAGTTTGGATCGAAGATGATTTTGTCCGAGGGCGACGGATAAAGCTTTTTGCCGTAAAGAGCGTCCTGATGTTGCTTGAAAACGAGGCTACCCCAAGCAGAGAGGGTGTGCTCTGGCGTTCCTCCCAGATCCAGTGTCATCCAGTAGATGCCGTGTTTATTTTGGGTCACGGGAAGCTCAAGCGAGGCGCGACGGAAATCACGCAAGTCATCACAGATAGATTTTTCGTCGTCCATGCGCACGGGCAGACGGGGAATGCGCATCAGTTCGGATGAGCGTTCAAAGAGGTAAATCGTTTCGTCGGCGTAAAACATGCCGAGGGCCTGGAGGAATCCCGTTTCGGATTTGAAGCCACCGGAAAGATTGAAAATGACTTCCATATCGGAGTTACGCTGCGGTTTAATTTCTTCATGCAGCCATTTTACAAGATCGGAAAGCGCGCTTTTAAAATATGTTAAATCGCTTGTTTGTAAATCCTTATGGCGACGAACGATGACTGTATTGAACCCCTTTTCTTTCAGCCATGCCTCAACAATTTTTGCGCTGGTCTCTCCGAGCCATGTGTCAGTAGCCAGCAGGTAATGAGAATCGGTTTTATGGGTGGCGGGTTGGCTGCCGTAAAAGGCGAGGATTCCGTTCAGTTCCGCCGAGGCTTCCTTTGCGTCCTCAATGGACAGGTTTGGAATGCGCGTTTTCAGATCGGCGAGATGTGTTATGACACATGTGCGATCCTCTTCAGGCAAATTGTCGGGAGATTTCTCGTTTGCGTATTGAGTAAGCAACTTCCGCAAGCCGTCCTTTGCTTCGTTTGTCAGGATGCTAGTGCCGCAGGTGGAGATGATTAGATTTCTCATGGATGTGGAGGTGTTTCGTGTGAGGTGGAATTGGTTTTGAGTTTGTTCAGCCAGTGGCCGGGATTTCCAGCGGCTTTTTGGCGGGTGTTTTTGAATTCTTTCGTGGCGATTTTCTCACGGAATTTGGTGACGAGTTGTTCTTTCAGGGTGGCATCGGGGTGATTGAGGATTTGGTCGACGATTTGCGCTGCGTTTTGCGGTTGGACGCGGGCGATTTCGTCGAAAAGCCGATCAGGGGCGGGAGCGAGGGCGGGAGCAGGGACGGGAGCAGGGACGATATCAGGGCTGAAGCGTCCGTAGCCGATGGCGGTTTTGGCTCCGGCGCCGACGGTCTGAAGTGCATCGCCAAGCCAGTTGATGATTTTTTTGCAGTCTTCCTGGTCATTGGTGTTGTTTGCGCGTCGCGGGAGGACGGCAAAGAGGAATTTCGCACCGGGAGCAACGGTCAGGAACGGGATCGGAATGGGCGAATGCCAGTCGCCGGGGGCGGTTTTCCCGTTCACATCCTGATAATACGGGTCGTAGTGGGGCGTCATGACATCGGCCTTGAGCAGCGGCCGTTCAACGGGAATGGCATCAAGGAAAATGACGGTGCCAGCCGTATGTTCAGTATCGTGCCAGTTGCCTTGCTCATCCTTCCATGCGCGAGGCCCCAAAATATGGGTGATTTCTTCTTTGGATATTTCCGACGTAACCATCGTGGTTTCCGGTTCTGGCGTATCCATCCATGTAGCGAGAAAGGAACGCACCGCGCCTTTGACGGAGGAGCCAGGCAGGTATGGCGTGCCGAGGGTGTGATGCCACGCAAAGCCGTTTTCAACGGGATGTTCGCGCCCGAGTCCGCTGACAAAACGGTAAACGTTGGAAAAAATACCGGACTTGCCGCCGTGTGCCTCTACGAGCGCGAGACGACGGAAAGTGTGTTCCGTCAAGAGTGCCGCGTCGCCGCATCTTTTTCCGTTTTTGTCAGTAACAGTTCTTATCCAATCGAGTTTCGGATTATTCTCGCTGGAATCGTCTTTGGACCTGGATTCGGACTTGAGCGTCCACGACTTGCTCCATGTGTTGCAAAACTTGTCATACCACAGGCCGGTATTGGCGAAATCAGGACATGTAGTTTGGGTAGTCCGCAATTTTTCGGGAAGTGGCGTACTCATGATTGTTCGTCTCCTTGTTTGTGCGGGGTCCTTTCTTGTTCGAGAAAGGCTTTTGCCATTTTTTTTAGCCAGACGAGGTAGGCGAGCGCTTCGGTCTGGGCATGAAAATAGTCGGCTGGTTCAGCGGTGATAATGGCATCCAGCAGGTTTTGTTTGTTGCGGAAGGGTGTGGCTTCGTCGTTGCCGCAGAGCCATGATTGCAGGTCGTTGTAGAGTTCGCCGTGACCGGTGGTACTTTTTTGCGAGAGCAATGTGGCGGCGGCTTGGCCGAGGCCGTTCATCAGGATGGTGGCGGGGAGCGCGGAAACGTAGGCGACGTAGTTGCCGTATGTTTGTTTGCCGTCGGTTTCGCGCTTTTTGATGCAGGCGAGAGCGTGGGCGGCGCGGCGTTGGGAGAGCGTGGGTGTAGTGCTCATCGGGCAACTCCTTCCTGGTTGGCGGTGGCGTTACCACCGGGGACAATTGAAATGGAGAACCAGCCCATGCCGACGGTTTCATTGCCGCCAAGCTGGATGTAGGGGCGTTGTCCGAAAAGCTTCAGGATGGTGTCAACCGCACCACCCATCCTGCGTTCGTCGAGCATGGCGTAAAACAACGCGTCGGCGGGGATGTATTCCTCATACCAAAGGCTTTTGCTTTCCTTTGTTTCTTCGTTGAGGGAGTTGCGGGCCTGGATGCCGAGGGCATTTTGGGCGAACCATGCAAAATCGTCGTCGCTAATGATAACGAGTTGTTTGGCGAGATGGTCGTGGGCATGGGTGTACAAGATGTCGCCCGGAATGAGTTGATCGAGGGCGGCGACGAGTTGCGTAGTGTCATTACTGGCGGCTTTGGAGAACTGGCGCTCTTCGAGAAAGAGCAGGCCGTTGGCAGTGCCGGCCCCGATGTATTCGCCATTCATGACGGAAGGCAAGGTCAGGGCGGCGTGTTTTTCCGCCGTATCCGTTTTTACACGTCTGGTGTCGCGTTGCCAGCGTGCGATGAGGTGCGGGCAAGTGAGCCACTTGCAGGCGGAGTCGAGGCTGCGCACGGGTAAAAGCAACAGGCGCGCGTCGGAAACGAGCAGGGAACCGGCGGCACCGTTTGTGACGGCATCGTCGGGTTTTCCGAAAATGCGGTTGCGTGTCGCTTCGTCCACGTTGGCGTCGCGAGCGTAGTCGAGCAGGGCGCCCTTGAAGCTTGATCCGATAATGACGGGATAACCTGTCGCGGCTTCGCGTGCGACGGGCAGGTCTATGATGTCGGCAGATTGTCCGGCACCCGGATGAATGGCTGTTTCGGCAAAGAGTCCGAGGATGTGTGAGGTCAT
>JAISAX010000555.1 GCA_031266495.1 Opitutaceae bacterium | reverse complement strand
GGGCGCGAGCCGGGCGTTTTCGTAGCGGGCGATGGCATGGTCGAGCCAGTGGCCGAGGGTTCGTTGCGGCGGGGGGGGGGGAGGGGGGGGGAGGGGGGCGCGGGGGGCGGCCGCCGGGTGTTTGCGGCCGGAACCGGTGGTGTTACGCGATGATGCCATAAACGATCCGGAACGGGATGGTGGCGACCTGGAAGAGCTGGCCGATAGCGTGCCGGGATGCCGGGAGGTTGATCGCCACGAGGAGGGCGAGCCATCCCCAGCGCGCAAAGGTGGCGTACGTCTCTTCCTTCATGCCAAACCAGTACATAAGGAATTTGGAGCCGTCGAGCGGCGGGATCGGCAGGAGATTGAAGGCCATGAGGCTGGCGTTGATCAGCATGGTCAGCACGGCGAGTTCGTGGAGGCGGGGGTCGCTGTCGGAGAGGAGCCCGGCAACCATGGCGGCGAGGAGCGCGAGCAGGAAGTTCATGGCCGGTCCCGCTATGGTCACGAGGCTGCGCGCTCCTTTTTGCCGCAGGTTGCCGGGATTGATGATGACTGGCCGGGCCCAGCCAATCATGCCGAAACCACCGAAAAATTTGAGCGCGCACAGGAGCGGGATGATGAGGGTGCCAAGCGGGTCGATGTGGGCGAGCGGATTGAGCGTTACCCGCCCCTGGTTGCGGGGGGTGTCGTCACCGAGGCGGTCGGCCATGATGGCGTGGCCCCATTCGTGAAGGGCCAGGCTCAGCAGGATGATGATGACCATGATGAGTGCGTGTTGGATTTTTGCGGGTTCCAGGTCCATCGGGGATTCGGGTGTGTGTTGTGTGCGGCTGCGGTGTGCGGGTTGTGTGGGTGGCGGAGCGGGGACTTTGTCGCGGAAGTGGGGTTGTTGTACAATCCGCAATCAGGGGCGGCGGGGCGCGGATGGTTGCGCGGGGGCGGCGGCGGGCGGGGTCGGGATCGTGAGCGGAAAGAGGATGCGGGGCACGGTTTCCGGGCCTGGCCCGCCGGGGGCTGGGGACGCGGCGAGTTCGTCGAGGAGGCGTTGCCGGTTGCCGGCAAGGGGGGGGGCGTCGACCTGGTCGATGCGCGCACGGGCTTCGTCGCGCCGGTCCAGGCGGATGAGGATGTTGGCTTCGTGGAGATGGATGGCCTGTTTTTCCAGGGGGGTGCGCATCCGGGGGGCGAGGGCTTGCCAGGCGGCAAGGGCGGCTTTCCAGTCCGGTGCGTGCTGGTCGTACCAGGCCATCGCGTGGCGCCAGGCGTAGTCGATCCGGTCGGGGGCGAGGGTGGCGGCGCGGCCAAAGGCTTCGAGTATGGTTTTGTCGAGTGTCGCCGGGGTCCAGTTGCCGCTGGCTTCAAAGGCGTCGCGCGATTCGATGAGGAGGGTGCCGAGCTGGTAGTGGTAGAGGGGTTCTTTTTCGTCCAGGCGGATGGCTTCGAGGTAATACTGGAGGGCGTCGAGCGGGTGGCCTTCCTCGGCCATGTAGTTGCCCAGTTCGTTCTTGACGCGAGGGATGCCGGGGTCGAGCTGGTTGGCGCGCAGGAGCAGGCGGGCGGCGCGCCGGCGTTCCCCGATGAGCGGGTGATTGAGCAGGGCGGCGTAGCTTACGCAGGCGGCGGCGGAATCGGGGCGGGCGGCAATGAGGTCGTCCCAGGCATGGACGAGTTTCTGGAACTCGTTCTCCATGTCGCTGATTTCGGGCTGGGTGGTTTTGGTGCCGGCGATGGCGAGCAACCGGTTCTGGCGTTCGACGAGGGTTTTCAGGTTGTCGTGATTCGGCGCCGTCTCCGTCGGCAATGCAGAGGCAGAGGCGGAGACGGGGACGAGGGCGGGGACGAAGGCGAGGGCGAGGGTGAGGGCGGGCAAAAACAACAGGCGGCGCAGTGTGGTCATGGTGGTCGCGGAGGCTGGCGGAGAGACACGTTGCGCGTCTGGTGGTGCCGTGGCAATGCCGGCTGTTTTCACGACGATGTACAGTCCATTGGCGCGGGAGCGCCTGGGATCGCCGTCATCTTGCCGGCTCGCAGCGGAGTGGCATTGGCTGGATCGGCCAAGCTGCCACTGGCGGCCCCAGGCGGCCACTCCACTTGGGCTGGCAAGATGCCGGCGGTCCCAGGCGCTCCCGCGCCGCACTCCTTCATATTCCCTCTCCCCCTCTCCCCCCCCTTCTCACCTGTTTCCACTGAAAATGTCAAAGAACCCCGGTTTTTTGTCAGGTACGGTAATAGCGGGTATTCGCGGTTGCTCTAAACGGTTTTGTAGCGTGTTGCGTATCGCCATGGCAGACTGGATCCGCCTGGTTGGCGACTGGTTTCCTTCCGTCTTCGGTCGGCAATCGTCATCGTCATCATGTCTTCGATCATCGCTTCCGTTTCGTCTTCCGTCTCGCCGGATACTCCGCTCTGGCTGGTCATTCCGTTTGGTTTGTTGTTGTTGCTCATTGCCGTCATGCCGCTCGCACCCGGGCGGGTGAAACAGCTTTGGGAGCGTTTTTATGCTCATGCGGCTGTCGGGTTGGGCTTGGTGGTGGTGGCGTTTTATCTGCTGGCGATGCCCGGCGGCGGATCGATGGTGCTGCATACCGGGCAAGAGTACCTTTCGTTCATTTGCCTGATCGGTTCCCTTTTTGTCGTGGCGGGCGGGATACATATCAGCGTCCGGGACCGGGCGGCGCCGTTCACCAATGTGATTTTTCTCCTGGCGGGCGCGGCGCTGGCCAATTTCATCGGCACGACCGGCGCTTCGATGGTGCTGATCCGGCCGTGGATCCGGATGAACAGGATCCGCATCAGCGCGTATCATATCGTGTTTTTCATCTTTGTGGTGTCCAATGCGGGAGGCGCGCTCACGCCGATCGGCGATCCGCCGCTGTTTCTCGGTTACCTGCGCGGTGTGCCGTTTTTCTGGCTGATCGGCCATGTGTGGTTGCAGTGGCTGGTCACTATCGGGTTGTTGCTGGCGGTGTTTTACGTTTACGACCGGCGCAGCTTCAGGCACGCGTCGTCGTCGGCGGCGGCGATCCGGGAATCGATCGCGCCTCCTCCTCCCGAGGAGGTGCGTTTCGAGGGGATGCCTAACTTGCTGTTTCTGGCGGTGATCATCGGCGCGGTGTTCATTCCGGACTCGCTGCTGCCGCATCTGCGCGAACCGGTGATGGTGGCCGCCGCCGCCGCGTCGTTTGCGCTGACGTCGAAGCGCGTGCATCAGGCCAACCGGTTTACGTTCGGCCCGATCCGGGAGGTGGCGTTTCTCTTTGCGGGGATTTTCGCGACGATGATCCCGGCGCTCGGCTACATCGACCAGCACGGGCAGGAGTTTGGCGTGAAAAAACCGCTTACCTATTACCTGACCTCCGGCAGCCTCTCGTCGGTGCTGGACAACGCGCCGACGTATGCGACGTTCCTGCGGCTGGCGGAAACCACGGTGCAGGCCGACCATCCGGAGGCGTTCGTCGGCCAGGGCCCGGAACGGACCGAAAAACAGGTGCTCGATGTGATGCGGAATCATCCGACGGGACGGGATCTGATCGTGGCCGTGAGCCTGGGGGCGGTGTTTTTCGGAGCGATGACCTACATCGGCAATGGCCCCAACTTTATGGTCAAATCGATTGCCGACAGCGCGGGCATCCGCACGCCGACTTTTTTCGGTTACATTTTCAAGTACAGCCTGCCCGTGCTGCTGCCGATCCTGCTGCTGGGGGGATGGATTTTCCTGTCGTAGGGGCGGGCGACGGGTGGCTCGGGACAAAATAAAATAACTGATGTTACGCAGACGGGAGCCGCAGCGGCAGGAATGCCGCTGCTCCGGCTTCGCGTAACATCAGATATTTTATAAAAACCAATCTGTAACGAAAACAGATGAACCTTGAATTTATCAAACCACACCTCTGCACACACCTCTGTGAACTCTGTGTCGGAGCTCTGTGTCCTCTGTGTCAAAATTGAGCAGGTTATTTTTGTACGGTTCCTTACGCAGAGTGGGCCAGGAGGCCTCTCCGCTCCCGCCGCTCCTGCCGGTACCGCCCGGCGCCTCAGAAGAGGCCGATGAGCTTGAGGCCGGCAAGCGCGCTCAGGCCGAGGGCCAGCGCCTCGAAGAGCGCCTGGTTGATGCGCGGCAGCAACCATCGTCCGAAAAACGCGCCGGCCAGCACGGCCGGCGCGAGCAGCAGGTTGAATAAAAAACTCTGCGTCGTGATGAGGCCGAGGTTCATCATGAAAGGCACCTTGAAGCCGTTGAGCAGGAGAAAAAACACCGCTGCCGTACCGACAAACTGCATCTTGGGCAGGCGCATCGCGATCAGGTAAATCGCCATGAGCGGACCGGCGGCGTTGGACACCAGGGTGGTGAAGCCGGCAAGCACACCCATCGTCGGGGCGAACCAGGCGGCGTGCTCCGTATCTTCGGCTGCCGGACCGGGGGCCGGGGCCGGCGAGTTTTTATCGGGCGAGGTCCGGAGGCGGGCGCGGCGGGTGGCCTGGCGGCGTCGCCAGAGGTGGAGCGCGAGGAGCGCGAGGACGATGGTGCCGACCATCACGCGCGCCTGCCGGTCGTCGATGCGGTTCATCGCGAGCCAGCCGATGATCACGCCCGCTCCGGTCCACGGAAAAAGTTTTACGAGATGCGCCCACTGCGCGTGCTTGCGGTAGGCGGCGACCGCGACGACGTCGGCGAAGATCAGCATTGGCAGCACAAAGCCGCTCGCCTCTTTGGCACCCAGGAGCATTGCGAAGATCGAGACAAAGAGCATGCCGATGCCGGCGACACCGGTTTTGGAAATGCCCACCAGGACGGCGCCGAGGATGGCGAGGAGCCATTGCCAGAGTTCGAGATTCATACGGAAGGGGGGGGGAGAGGGGAAGAGGAGGAGGAG
>JAISAX010000520.1 GCA_031266495.1 Opitutaceae bacterium | reverse complement strand
TACTGTTTCGATACAGGAGTGATCTTGCCGTCGCGAACCAGGGGAGCGAGGTATTGCAGGAACGGATCGGCACTGGCCTGAGGCAGTTTTCCGGGGACACGGCTGACGATGACCAGATTGCCCGTGCGCAACGCCCACGGTTTCCCGTTCATTTCGCCCAACACAACGGCTCCCTCCCGAGGCCGTAATACCTGTGCCTTCGATCCGTCGGCAAAAGTGACCTGCTCCTCCGTGAAAAAACGATCCACCTCGGGGATAATCCCGATATCACTACGCTCGCCCACATAATAGACGCATTGCCCGCTCCTGACCGCGCGGCCAATGTCGCTGGCGTAATACCGGGAAAAGGGTGGCTTGGGACAACTGATGATGACCGCGTCAAACGTCTCCGGCAGAACATTGGTGTTGCCAAACCACACGGTGGAAGTCCGTCCGAGGCGTGCGGAACGCGGGATCGGGTTTGCCTCGTGGTCATACAACGCCTTGTATCGGGTAATCCACCACCAGTAGCTGAATCCTCCCGGAAACACGTAGTTGCGGAGAGTCGCCTCCGGCGGATTCGCCGCCCCCGCGAATTCCCGGTCAATCCGGGCCACCCATTCAAGACCCTCGGGAAAATCGTGGAAATTGTGGTTTTTCAGGAGGCGGGGGGGCTTCAAATCGATACCGAAGAAATAAAAGCCGCGCACGCCGAGCCGGGTGAGTTTTCCGACAAAATCGCGCAATTGGGCTTCGTCCTTGAAAAACTTTACGTCGCCGTTTCCAGGTTTGGCACTATGCCCGATCTCGGTTCCGACCTTCCACATGGTGTGCGCAGACACCTCGGCCTCGGCACGCGCCGCACCACCGGCCGTCGCGCCTGGCCCCCCTCCCCCCCCTGGCGACTGGTTCAGGTAGGTTTCAAAACCGATGCCGTCGTAGCCGAGGTAGCGGCGGCTGATGTGCATTTTTTCGCCGATGACGCCTACGCTTTTATAGATGACGGGGACATTCACGAGCGATTTCAGGTAGGCCGCGATTTCGTCCATCCCGTCGGAACAGGTTTCGCGGATCATGGCCTGATAATCAATCCAGGCGAAGGATTTTTCCATGTCGCCCGCGAAGGTTTTTCCCTCCACGGGGTCAATCCACCAGATTGTTTGCCCGAGGCGCAGCGGGATGAGGCGGGCGGCCTGCGCGAAGTCCTCGACAGCGACCGTCCACTCCGCGCGGAGGCGAGAGATCGTGCCATAGCGTTTCTCAAGCCAATACGCGAAAGCGGCGTTGATGGCGGGCGTGTATTGGCGGAGGTTTTCCGTCGCGTTCACCATGTTTCCTTCGTTGGAAACGGGGTCCACAAAGAACCGCAAGTGCGGTCCCCAGCGGATTTGTCCAATCCAGGAAAGCTTTTGTTTGATCTCCGAAAAAACTCCGGGATCCCAGAGATTGGCATGGCCCAGCCGGGCATCAAGCAGCGGAATCAAGACGACATCCGCTTGTTCCGGAAGATCGAGATGTATCGGAAATACCACTTCCCTCAATTTTCCAAAATCGGCCTCGACCTCAAAATCAATGACCGCATTTCGCTGGTCTTGGCCGACCTTGTCGGTGAAATCCACATAGCGCGCTCCGCGGGCCGGAGAGGATGGATCGATGACCAAAAGACCGAGGACTTTTTGTTCCAGCGGAAAACGGGCGGTGATTTTCCCTCCGGCATAGCGTCCTTTCGCCAGTGGACGGTAATTACGGGGGGCGTCCGCATCGGGGTCGCGAGTGATAAAAAAAGCGGGAATCGTTGAACGACCGGAACCGTTCAGCTGGTATCCGTAATGGATTTTTCGCGACTCCAGCATGTCCACGAAGCGCTGTTTTACCCATGCGGGCGCGCGTTCGGAGAGGTTCAGGTAAACGTCGTCAATCCCGTGCGCGAGAAGGGCGTCGAGCGTGGCGGCGTCCTTTTTCATGCGTTCGTCAACGTTGGTTTCGCCGGTGTTTTTCCGGAGCGTGTCGGGGCACCACATCCCTCCGGTCGGGAAATAGGGGGCGCCGTCGAAAATGTATTCGTATTCGTGATTCATATGCCACGGGTGCGCCTGTCCGCCGGCGTCAACAAAAACGCCGTGGTTCATCGGTTTGGGAAGCGGCGGCGGTTCGGTCTCGCCCCCCTCCCCCCCCCCCTCCCTCCCCCGCTCCGCTGGCAGGGACAGGGGTTTGGAAATGATTTTTTCCTTCGCGGGATACGGGATGGGCAGGAGTTGGAGCGTCGCGTTCCGGCCACGCGCCAGCGACGACATTTTTTCCGGAAGGTCCGCGTCGGGAGAATCAAGCCGCGCGGCGGCGTAAAGTTTCCCGTCAACAAACAGCCATGCCTGAACAGGCGAGGTGGCGGCGGCGGGAATAATCAGCCAGGGAGCGCAGGAAAGCAGCGCGGGGAGCAGAGGGAGTTGGAACGGGCGTCGGCGGTTTTTCACGGGAAAAAAAAAGGGGGGGGGGATTTTCAGATTTTTTTTTGCCCGTCGGCGATGGAGTCGGTGTAGATGGTTTGCCAGCGTTCCTGCGCGGTTTGTCCGGTAAGTGTTTCAACATGTCCGTCGGCGAATAGCGCGTTGCCTTTGTCGCCATGCGGATAAATCAGGCCGCCGTTTTTGCCGTCCGGGTCTGTCGTGTGCGTTGTGAACTCCGGTCCTTTGCGCCCCTCGGCAACCATCAACGATTGGGCCGGTGTGTTGATATCCGAAAGCCGCGCGCCGGTATAAATCAGGCTGCCGCCGCCACGAATGGTGCGGTAGCGCTGGTTCATTACATAGCTCACCCAGAGCTGGCCTTTCTCGTTAATCGTATCCGGATCGGTCTTCGGGCAGTGAAGCGGACCCCTGACGCTGCATCGTTTGACGTAATCGTTGTCGAGGGTCTCGGCGGGCGGATAACCGAGGTAGGGGATGACATAAACCCACCAGTTGTTGGTCTTGAGGTTTGTGTCTCCGTTCACGAAGGTCGGCGGCAGCATTTGTCTGTTGTCATTAGCGAACGAATACATTGCGGCGCCGATCTGGCGAAGGTTGCTGGCACACTCGGCCTTGCGCGCGGCTTCGCGGACTTTGCCAACGACGGGAATGGTAATGGCGGCAAGGATACCGATGATCGCGATGACGGTGAGCAATTCGACCAGCGTGAATGCGGCGTGCTCCGCAGGCGGATTACTTGCCAGAGACGATGCTTTGCCTGGTCTCTGGTAACTGATGTTACGCACGCCGATGGTAGGGGCGTCGCTTGCGACGCCCGCGCCCGCGCCAGGCGGAGAGAATTGGCGTTGGCGTATCTCCCGTTGCGACAGGTCCTCGCGGGCTTCGCAAGCGAAGCCCCTACGTGGGGATCCGCGTAACATCGGCTGGTAAGTAGAAACACATCGTGGC
>JAISAX010000501.1 GCA_031266495.1 Opitutaceae bacterium | reverse complement strand
GCCTCCCCGCCCCCCCCCCCCGCCCCCCCCCCGGCCCGCCCGCGCGCCCGCCGGCCGCGCGCCGCACGCCCCCCCCCCCCAACCATTTTCATGGGTACGTTCGTTTCGTAAGAACGGCGCGTACCCTGGCAGAATATTTTCCGTCCGGTCAAGTCAGGTAATCTGCTCACGGGTAATCCGCTCACGGGTAATCTGCACCCTGTTTTGGAGCCACCCGTTTGCGCGCTCGCGCACGAGCGGGCTTGCGCTCGCCCCGGCGGACTCTTCACTCGGCCGCTTTTCCCGACCCATATGGCTTACGACCGGTTAAAAGGTGTTTTTGATGAATACGACGTGATTGTCATCGGCAGCGGACTTGGCGGACTCACCGGCGCCAACGTCCTCGCGAAAGCGGGGCACCGCGTGCTCCTCCTCGAACACCATTACCGGTTCGGCGGACTCGCCACCTGGTTCACGCGCAAGGGCGGACACATCTTCGACATCTCCCTGCACGGTTTCCCGTCCGGCATGATCAAGAGCTGCCGCCGCTACTGGACCAGGGAAATCGCCGACGCCATCGTGCCACTGAAAAACATCCGCTTCATCAACCCGCAGATGGACGTATGGACCACCTTCACCCGCGAGGACTACACCCGCGTCCTCGTCGAACAATTCCGCGTGGACCGCGCCCGCGTCGAGGCCTTCTACGACCACCTGCGGGCGATGAACTACTACGACAACAACCCCGAGACCACCGGCCAGATGTTCGGGCGGTTTTTCCCCGGCCGCAGCGACGTCCACCGCCTGCTCATGGAACCCATCGCCTACGCCAACGGCTCCACGATGGACGACCCCGCGATCACCTTCGGCATCGTGTTCAGCAACTTCATGGGCGCGGGCGTTTACACCTTTCGCGGCGGCTCCGACCTGCTCATCGCCAAAATGTGCGACGAACTCCGCCGGAACGGCGTCGAACTGCGCAAGAACGTCATGGTCGAACGCATCCTCGTCGAGGAACGCGCCGCCGCCGCCGACACCGCCGCCGCCAGCCGCAAAGTCGCCTGCGGCATCGTCGCCGCCGGCACGGGCCGCGTCATCCGGGCCAAGGCGATCCTCTCCAACGCCAACATCAAGAACACGATCTTCCGCCTCGCCGGAGAGGAAAACTTCCCCGCCGGTTTTGTCGGGCAGGCCCGCGCCGTGCGCACCAACACCAGCTCCTGCCAGGTCTATCTCGGCATTCGCAAGGGCGAGACGATCCCGCACATCGGCGACCTCGTGTTCACGTCACAAGCGCCCGAATACAGCCCGCGGGAAATCACCTCCCTGCACACGACGAGCCGCACCTTTTCCGTCTATTACCCCGAGACCCGCCCCGGCGGCGACCGCTACACGGTGGTCGCCTCGCTCAACGGCCGTTACCCCGACTGGCAGGCCCTCTCCGGCGACGACTACGAAGCGCACAAAAAACGCCTCATCGAGGAAGCCATCGCCACGCTGGAAACATTCATCCCCGACGTGCGCGGCAAGATCGACTGGACCGAGGCCGCCACGCCGCGCACCATCGAACGCTACACCACGCACCACGACGGCGCCTCCTTCGGCACCCGGTTCGAAGGCCTGCCCGTTTCGATGAACCTCTCCGAAAACCTCCCCGGCCTCTACCATGCCGGCAGCGTCGGCATCATCATGTCGGGCTGGCTCGGCACGATCAACTACGGCGTCATCACCGCCAACAAGATCGACCGTTGGCTCCACAAGCTTTGAGGATTCCTGATTTTCGATTCCCGATTCCCGATTCCCGATCGGGCGCTACCGCGCTGAAATGCCCTCTGGAGCGGCAGCTCCTTCAATCGAGAATCGAGAATCCTCACCGCCACAACGCCGCCAGCGCCACGCCGAACCCGTAAAACGCCAGGTAACGCCCGGTGATCCCGAGCAACCGGATACACGCCGCCGGCGACGCCGCCGCCCGCAGCAACCGCGACTGCCGGACCCCGGCGCCCAACGCCAGAGCGGCCACCACCAACGCCGGCCCCGGCGCGAGCCGCCCGCGCCACGCCAACGCCAGCACCACCGCGACCGCCAGCATGTGCGCGAACCCGAACTGCACCCGCGCGAACCCCCGCCCGAACCGCACCACCAACGTGCGCTTGCCCGCCCACCGGTCCATCTCCACATCGCGATAATTGTTTGCCACGAGGATATTCACCGCCAGCGCCCCGACCCCCGCGCCGGCGACCAGCACATCGGCGTCCAGACGCCCGGTCTGCACGAAAAACGTCGCCCCCACCGCCACCAGTCCGAAGAAAACGAATACGAAAACATCCCCCAGCCCGTTGTACCCGAGCGGATACGGCCCGCCCGTGTAGGCGAGACCGCAGACGATGCTCGCCACCCCGATCACCGGCAACGGCCAACCACCGCGGCCAAGCAACGTCAACCCGACGACCAACGCCGCCGCGAACACCCCGGACGCCGCCCCCAACATCGCGCGCGGCGACACCAGACCCGCCGCCACGGCGCGCCGCGGCCCCACCCGCCCGGGCGCGTCGGCGCCCTTCATGAAATCGAAGTACTCGTTGGCGAAATTCGTGCCAACCTGGACCAGCAACGCGAACCCCAGGCACGCCGCCGCCACCGCCACCG
>JAISAX010000496.1 GCA_031266495.1 Opitutaceae bacterium | reverse complement strand
GGGGTTAGTCCTCGCTGGTGCAATGCTCCGTCGGGGCACCCGGGGATTATCGAAAATTTGTAGCGTGGTGGGGTGTCCTCCGTCATTCCCCCCCCCCCCCCCCACACACACATTACGCGACACTTCGCGCAGACGGGAAATTTGTATCATTTTTACATAACTGACGTCACGCACTCCGGAGGTAGGGGCGTCGCTTGCGACGCCCGCGTCAGCCGGACGTAGTGGCGATGCCCCAAGGTCATCGCGGGCTACGTCGATCCGCGTAACATCAGTTACATAATACATCCGGCATCCGTTCCTGCCACCTCCGACGGTTGCCAGCGACGTTTTTACCCGAGCAGCCGTTCCTGAAAAAGCCTGGTCTGGTGGCCGATGTGCGCAGCAACATCAAGGCCGACCACAACATGTACACGACGAGCAACCCGAAGGTGTTCGCGACCGTTTCCTCATGGGCGCCACCCGGCATCGGTATCAACCGCGTTTCCGGTTCTGCTGCCGGTATTCCATCGGCGTGACGCCGAGCACGCGCCTGAAGACACGGCCCATGCGGTCGTCGTTGGGAAAACCGCATTCGAGCGCGATGTCATAGGCCTTCTTCGTTGTCCCCGCCAGCAACTCGCGCGCCTTCTCCATGCGCTTGTGCGTAATCTCGTCGGCGATGGTGCGGCCCACGTTTTTCAAAAACGCCGCGTGCAACCGCTGATAGGACAACGGCACCAGCGCCGCCACCGTCTTCGCGTTGATCGCCCGCGTGTAGTTCTGCCAGATGTGGTGCAGCACCGTGGCCACGTGCGGATGCCTGATCGCCATCATGTCGGTGCTTTGCCGCGTCACCACGCCCGCCGGCGGGATGAGGACCGGCGCCGCGGGCGGCGTCTCCCCGTTCAGTATCCTGTCCAGCAATACAGCCGCCTCGTGACCCATCACCTCATGGTTGCTGTCGATGCTCGACAACGGCACCGGCGCGAACTCGCAGCGCAACGGATCGTTGTTCACGCCGAGCACCGCCACCTGTTCCGGGATCGGAATGGAAAACTGGATACATGCGTGGATCGCCTCGATCGCGTGCTCGTCGTGCTCCGCCATGATCGCCAGCGGCTTGGGCAGGGCCGTCACCGACTCGCCCAGCCACTCGACCAACGCCGCCTCCGAATACTGCACGCGCCCCCCGCTGTGCCTGAGCCAGTTCATCAAATGCGCCCGCGCCCCCAGTTCCTCCGCCCGTGCCCGAAACGCCCGCCACCGCTCGCGCGCCGCCGGAGCGTGCGATTTCAGAAAAAATGCCATGTCGCGAAACCCCCGCTCGAAAAAATAGTCCGCCGCCATGACTCCGATCTTGCGCACATCCGGCTTCACCGTCGGCACCCCTGGCTGCTTGCCGTTGCCGATGTTCACGACCGGCTTGTCCGTTTTCTTGATGAATTCGTACAGGGCCGGATCCGCGTGCAGCCAGAAAATGATCCCGTCCTCCCGCCACAGCGAGAAGTGGTGTTTGTAACGCTCCATCGCCGTATCCAGAATCCACCCCGCCTCCCGCGCATGGCGGATGATCCCGCGATGCACCGCCGGTGAATACCACGCCAGCGCCAGCAGGATGCTCGTGCGTTTTTGCGAATGCGATCTGGACAAGCGGGAAGGGGAAACGGAAGTCATGGCGGGAAACAAGAACCGGTGGCGGGGAACAACCCCGCCACCACGCGAACCGGCGCTCCCAAGCGAAACAACCCATCCCCGCCACCACGCAAGCCCTGAAACGCGCACCGTTAGTTTTCGACGAAAGAAAGATGATTAAAACCGCTTTAAACATACCCGTCTTTGCGCCCCATTCCGGATCACGCCCATGTCGTTCCGCCACGCTCCCACCACTCCCCGGCTCCCCGCCCGCCCCGTCGTCCCTCTGCCATCGCCTGGCGCGGGCGTCCCGCCTGCTCCGGAGTGGCATGGGCTTCCAGCCCATGATTCCGGCGTGCCACAGGCATCCCTGCCCGTGGACGCTGCCACTCCGCGTGCCGCGGCGTCCCCCCTCCCCCCCCTCGATCCCACCATCCGCAACCTCACTTTCGAAATCTCCCTCAAACCCTTTTACGCTCTCGACGACGACGCCACCCTTGCCACCTGTGCCACCGCCATCCGCCAGTGGGAACACCTCGCGCGCCACGCCACCACCCTCTCGATTCTCCTCTGGGCCTCCGACGGCTCCGAAATCCTTGAATACACCGGCGACCTCGACGCCCCCATGGAATGGGCTCGCTATCTCGGCAACAGCAACCCTCACCGCGAAGTTCCCAACGACCCCGAAAAACGCAGCCTCCATTCCCGCAACTACCTCTACCGCCCCGACGCCCGTCCCATCACCTACCGGCGCCTCGCCGACATCGCCCGCGCCTGGCGTCTGGCCGCAGCCGGCAACTCCGCCACCAAAAACAAAACCCTCCGCATCGGCTTGCCCTTCGATCCCGGCGGCGAATTCGCCCCCTCCGATTTCAAATACAAACGCCACCGCGAAATCTGCCTCGCCAACACCATGGGCGCGGCCAGCTTCGTTTGCTGCTATGGTATCCTAAACTCCGATACGCATCGCTACGCCGCCTACCCGGGAGGCATCCCCCGGGCCACCGGGATCGGCGCCTTTCTCGGCCGCCAGTTCCGCCACCTTGCCGCCGACCTCGGCCTCGACTACCTCTGGCTCTCCAACGGCTTCGGCTTCGGCCTGGAAACCTGGCACACCACCGGCCCCCTCTTCGATGGCCGGATTTTTTCACCGGAAAACGCTCCCGCCCTCCGCGACCGCATCCTCGCCTTCTGGCGCGACCTCCGCGCCGAACTCCCGCCCGCCATCGGTATTGAAACCCGCGGTACCAACCTCGGCACCGCCACCGACCTCGCCAGCGACGCCACCCCGCTGCGCGAACTCTACGAAGGCGGCTTCGGCTTCGCCCCGCCCCCCAACTCCCCCTGGGCCGCCCTCGACGGAGACTTCGGCATCGAACTCGCCGGTTACATGACCCGCGTCGCCGAACTCCCTCCCGGCCGCGGCATCCCGTTTCGCTACTACCTGCACGACCCCTGGTGGTACAACTCCCCCTGGCTCGACCGCTACGAAGGCCAGCCCCACGACATCTATCTCCCCCTCGCCACCGCCAGTATCGACGCCACCGGCAACACCCGTGCCGCCGAAACCCTCAACCTCCTCACCCTCGACGACTCCTACGGACGCATGGCCGGCGGCGGCGAGTTGTTCGCCGGTGGCTTGGGCGAGGTCGATGTCGCCGACTTGCAGGACGTTGTGCCCGGCGATGGAGCGGAATCGGGTTTGCAAAAGGGGGTGATCGTAACCGGGGGTGCCGGCTTCGATGAGGATGGCGCGTCCGGAGGCGATGAAGTTGACGTGGCCGCGGTCCATGTGGTCGTGAAAATCGGTGTGGTGTCCTCCGCGTATCCAGAATCCGGATGCGTCGTCCCGCCAACTGCCGCGCCAGTTGACATGCGTGGCGACGGGGTAGCTGGCCCAGGGCGGGGGTTCGGCGGCCAGGGCGGGGGGGAGGGAGCGCGCGATGATCCCGTTGACAGAGTTGTCCATGTCAGGGTTTTGGAGGACAACCCGGAGGGCTTCGCGGCTGCCAAGGAGGACGGCCATGTCGGAATAGATGCCGGCGAAGTGGCGCAGGGCGCCGCGAGCGCCATAACCGGCGTCGAAGGGGTTGAGGATGTAGTCGGCCGGCTGGAGGTGATGGACGTGCCAGACGGGATAATTTTTGAGGAAGGGATGGGAGACAAGGCGTTGATCACCGGCGAGGGCGGCCATGCGGGCGGCGGAGAGAAGGGCGCGGACGGTGACGCCGGAATAGTCTAGCCCTTCGACAAATTCGCCTTTGCCGCCTTGCGAATCGAGCGTGGCAAGGAGATTGCGGATACCGAATTCGAGGGAGTCGGCGTGGGTGTTTTTGCCGCGAAAGAGGGCGGCGTTGACCAGGCCGGCCATGGGGAGCGCCCACTGGTTGGAGTAGATGGCATTGTTTTTCACATACCAGGGGCGGCGTGCTTTCCAGTCGGCGAGGATGAGGGCGATTTCGGAATCGAGGCGACTGGCGATTTTTTGGCGGAGGGCGTCGGGCACGTCCTGCGGCGGGAGGATGTCGAGTGTTTCGACAAATGCCTGGATGCCGCGTCCGGTGGCCAGCCACACGCCGTCTCCGTCGGGCGGCGGCGGTTTTCGGGTGCTCCAGGAGGACCAGCCGGGGCGCTGGAGCGGGGTCCAGGTGGCGAGTTCGTCGAGTTGGGCCAGAGCGCGGTCGAGAAAACTGCGGTCGCCGGCAAGCACCCAGGCGCCGGCGAGTTCCGTTGTCTCGCGCAAGATCATCGCGGCGGCGGTGGAATCGGAGCGGGCGAGGGCGAAGGGTTCGCGCCAGGATTCGTCGGCGGTGGCGTAGCGTTTGTCCCACGCGATACGGGAGGCGCGCAGTTCGTCCAGAGACCGGGGGCGGGTGATAACGGGTCGGGCGAGGGTGGCGCGGGCGCGTTGGACAAATTTTCGCCGTGCGGCGGCAAGGTCCGGGTCGGTTGTATCCGCGATCCGTTGCAGGAGCGTGGTTCGCGGTTGGGCGGCCAGCGAGCGGGCGAAGTCATTGTCATCGGCGGCCTCGCCGGATGCCGCGGATGCCGCGGAGGTGGCGGGAATGAAGGCCGTTGCCGCGATTACGACGGAGGCAATGCGCGAGAGTGGCAAACGGGTGCTTCCGCACGCGTCTTGGAAAACCGCATACAGGAACCGGATCAGGGGTGTCGCAAGGGGAAACCTCATGTCGGCCAAGATTCAGGCGCGACCCGGGAGGTTTGACAAACAGGCTGTAATTGCAGCCGTTCAACAAATTGAAACGGAATATGTTGATACATACATGGCATTGTTGAAAACCGGGATTGCACCGGATGGAATGTTTTTTTTGTTCAGAGTGCATGAACCCCGGGAAAACACCGGTTACGTTGCAGGATATTGCCGATCGCACGGGCTTCGGGCTTTCGACGGTGTCGCTGGCTTTGCGCAGGCATCCTTCGCTGCGGCAGTCCACGGGAGACACGATCCGCCGGGCGGCGGAAGAGATGGGGTATGCGCCGAATCCTCTGGTGGCGGCCCTGATGTCGCAGGTGCGGGACAAGAGGCGCGCACGGCGCGAGCGGCTGGCATTGATCAGCCGTATGGGTGAAACCATGACAAAACAGGCGCATCGCGACACATTTTATCCGTTGCTCTACAAATCGATCGTGGAGCATGCCGACACACGGGGTTTCGGGATAGACGAGTTTTATATGGGAAAGGATCTGGCTTCGGACGCCCGGTTGTCGGGCATCCTCGTCGCGCGAGGGATTCACGGGGTATTGTTTTTCCCGGGCAACAGCGCGTCGGGTCTTGAATACCCTGCTCTGGACTGGACCCGATTCGCATCGGTGCTCATCGGATTCAATACGACGAGGGAGGGGCTTCACCAGGTGGTTTCCGATTACGTTTACGACATCGACCACGCATTGAAACGCATCCGGGAGGGGCGGGGGGGGGACGAGAGGCGTATCGGATTATCGATTACGCGTTTGGTGGACAGGGCGACGAACCAAAGCTGGACGTCGCGTTTTCTTCGTTACCAGCATGAGATTCCTGAAAAATTACGAGTGCCGTTGTTGTTGGCAGATTCGGACAAGGCGCACAGGACGGAGGTGGTCGGCTGGTATCGGAAGCATCGTCCCGAGGTGATTCTGGTTTCCGGCGACGGAGCACGGAATAATTTACTGGAGGCCGGCGTGCGTAGTCCCCGGGACGTCCATCTGGTTAACCTGGTGCAGCGTGGCGAGCCGGGCCTCGCGGGAATCGATCCGCATACGGAGGAAGTGGGTCATGCCGCGGTCGATTTGCTGGTGTCGTTGCTGCAAACCAACCAGCGGGGTCTGGCAACGTTTCCGCGGACGATTTCACTCAAGGGACATTGGGTGCCGGGCGCTTCGTTTCCTGAAGCACCCGAAAAATCCGCGATGCGGCAATGATACGGGATTGTGATGCCGACCGGGGTTGCTCCGGTACACGGAGGCCGGGCGTATGGCGTATGGATACGCAGCGGCCACCGGGCCTGCCGGGGGGGATCGGGGTGGCAGACCGCGGCGGCATGGTTGCCGGAGTGTTGAGCCGGGGGGGGGGGGGGGGGGGGCCGGCAGAAGCGGGGGGGATGGGGCCCTAACCGCGATACAGGGTTTGGG
>JAISAX010000277.1 GCA_031266495.1 Opitutaceae bacterium | reverse complement strand
CCACACACCACACGCCGCACACCAGGCACACGCGGTTGTGTAAAATATTCCGGTAGCCAAACGCCAGGCGCCAGGTGCCAGGCACCGGTGCAGAAGCTGGTGCAACATCTGTTTGCCGGGATTTTCAGCAACCGTTGACGTTGATAAACCAGGTGGCTGCCCGACATGGATTCGAACCATGACCAGGCGAGTCAAAGTCGCCTGTGCTGCCATTACACCATCGGGCAAAACATGTCTTTCCCCGGAGGAAAGGGCGCAGAGCGTGTTTGGCATTCGCGGGCCTCGTCAACAGGGAAAAACATGCCGCCCCTGCAACCTCGCCACGCCCTGCAACCTTGCAACGGATGCGTATCTCGTGCGGATGTCATTGATAACGACCTCCGGTTTGTTTTTCCATACCCGCTTTTCCTCTCCGCACCACCTCCCGCACCTCTCGCACCACCTCCCGCACCACCTCCCGCATGAACGTCCTCGGCATTGATATCGGCGGCTCCGCGCTCAAGGGCGCGCCCGTGAACACCAAAACCGGAAAACTCCTCGCGGAGCGCCATCGCATCGCCACGCCCGAAGCCCTGTCGCCCGCCGAAATGGCTGGCCAGCTCTGCCAGCTCGCCGCCCATTTCAAATGGAAGGGTCCCATCGGCGTCGGCTTCCCTGGCGTCATCCAGTCCAACATCATCCGGACCTCCGCCAATCTCCACAAGGACTTCATCGACTGCCAGGCCGGCAAGCTCTTCTCGAAAGCGACGAAGCAGCGCGTGGCGCTCGTCAACGACGCCGACGCCGCCGGCCTCGCCGAAGCCGCCTTCGGTGCAGGCAAGGGCAAGCGCGGCACGATCCTCATGCTCACCTTTGGCACCGGCGTGGGCAGCGCCCTCTTCCTCGACGGCCTGCTCTACCCCAACACCGAATTCGGTCACCTCCGTCACAAAGGGAAATCCTACGAAAAATTCGTCTCCGCCGGAGTGCGGGAGCAGAAGGACCTTCCGTTCAAAAAGTGGGCGCACCACGTCAGCGACTACATCAACGAACTGGAAACGCTGACCTGGCCGGAGTTGATCATCATTGGCGGCGGCATCAGTTCCGAACACAAAAAGTGGTTCAGGTACCTGAAGCTCCGCGCCCCGGTTGTCCCGGCCAGTTTTCTCAACGAGGCCGGCATCGTCGGAGCCGCGCTCAACGCCGCCCGTGCCGTCCGCGCCGCCTGACGCCTCCCCCCCCCCTGACGAAGCCGCAATCCGCATCGTTGACCCGCACATGATGACATCAGGACAACTCCACCGCCTCCGCCGCCTGCTCTGCTCGCTCCAGGATACCACGCGCGATGCCCTTGCGGACGCCCGCCGCCGCTCCGCCCGGCATTTTGCCAAAGTCGCCGCCGTCACCTCGGCCGACACCATTTACGCCATCGACCGCGTATCCGAAACCGCCATCACCGGCTGGTTCGACCGTCACTGGCCCGCCGCCGAATGGCCCGTGCAAGTCGTCATGGAAGGCGTCGAGGACGACGCCCCGCTGACATTCCCGCGCGGCACCCCCGTCAACCGCACGCACCTGAAAGTGATCCTCGATCCGATCGACGGCACCCGCGGCATCATGTACGACAAACGCAGCGCATGGGCGCTCGCCGGCGCCGCCCCGCAACGCGGCGCGCGCACGCATACGGGCGATATTTTTGTCGCCGCCATGAGCGAACTCCCCACCGGCAAGCACGCCGTTGCCGACCAGTTCAGCGCCGTGCGCGGCGGCGGTCTCCTCGCCGAACGGATCGATCTCGCCACCGGGCAACGCAAACGCTGGCGACCGCGTCCCTCGCAAGCGCGCGATTTCGATCACGGTTTCGCCTCCTTCGCCAAATTTTTCCCCGAAGCCAAGGCATGGCTCTCCACCCTTGAGGAAAACCTCTGGAAACAACTCGGCGTTTTTGGCCGCAACGGCGGACAACTCGTCTTTGACGACCAGTACATCAGCACCGGTGGACAACTCTGCGAACTGATCGTCGGCCACGACCGGATGGTTGCCGACATCCGTCCACTCGCCATTGAACGGCTCGGTCTGGGCGGCGCGCTCGCCTGTCATCCGTACGACATCTGCACCGCGCTTCTCCTGCGCGAGGCCGGCGGCGTGATCGAGGACCCGCTGGGGCGACCGCTGCGCGTGCCGCTCGATACGACCACACCGGTTTCGTGGATCGCCTGGGCCAACCCCCACCTCGCCCGTCTCGTGCGTCCGGTGCTCCGGCGGCTGCTCGCGCAGGGCGGAATGTAATCTCCCGTTCTCCTTCTCGTTCTCGTTCTCTTTCTCGTTCTCCTGCTCCGGTTCGTACTCGTTTTCGTTCTCTTTCTCGTTCTCCGGTTTGGCTCGTTCTCGTTCTCGTTCTCGTACTCGTTCTCCTCTCCGTTCTCCTCTCTGCGAAGGGAGAACGAGAAAGAGAACGAGTACGAGAAAGAGTACGAACCGGAGAAGGAGAACGAGAACGAGAATGAGAAGGAGCCAAACCGGAGAACGAGTACGAGAAAGAGAACGAGAACGAGAACGAATCGATCCCCCCCCCCGGCGACGGCGGGCGATCACGCACGCGGGTGAGCCTTGTCGTAGATGTCGCGAAGACGGGCAACGCTGACGTGGGTGTAAATCTGGGTTGTTTCGAGGCTGGCGTGGCCGAGCAGTTCCTGGACGAGACGGAGGTCGGCGCCGGCGTTGAGCAGGTGCGTGGCATAACTGTGCCGGAGCTTGTGCGGGGAGAGATCGGGCGGGAGGCCGGCCAGCGCGAGGTAACGCTTCAGCATGAGCTGCACCTGGCGCACGGGCAGGCGCGTGTGCGCCGGCGTCACCAGCACCGGGGCGGCGTGCGAAGTGTCGCGGGCGTATTCGTTTTTCCATTTCACGAGCACCGCGAGCGCGATTTTCCCGAGCGGGCAAAGGCGTTCCTTCCGGCCTTTGCCGGGGACGCGCGCGACGCCGCTGGTGAAATCGATGCGGCCGTAATCGAGCGCCACGAGTTCGCTGACGCGCAGGCCGCCGCCATAAAGCAGCTCCATCGCCAGCCGGTCGCGCCAGGCCTCGAAGGGGGTGATGCCGGTGACGTTTTCGAGCAGTCGCCGGGGACCGGCGAGCAGGAGTTTCATTTGCTGCTCGGTGAGAAACTGCGGGAGCCGTTTTTCGAGCCTCGGGAGCGCGAGGCCGACGAGCGGGTTGCGGGCGAGGCGTCCGTGCCGGAGCCAGTATTTGTAAAATGCGCGCAGGCCGGAGACGTGATTGTGGAGTGTGCGGCGGTCGAAACGGCGTTGTCCCTCGATCACGAAGTCGCGGAGGTCGCGTGGCGTGAGGGTGTCGGGCGCGAGGTCGTCGGGGGCGGCGGCGGGATCGGCGGGTTTGCGCAGGCCGGAGGAGACGAGCCAGCGATAAAAGTCCTCGAACGCCTGTCGGTAGTTGCGAACCGTGTACGGCGAATAGCGGCGTTCCCGGGCGAGGTGATCGAGAAACGGGGTCAGCCACCCGGCGACGATGGACGCGGGCACGGGCACGGGCACGGGCGGCGGGGGGGGGGGGGCGGACGGAGCGGAGCGTTGGGCGGGCCGAGTCATGATGTTATTTTCCCGAAAAACAGGAAAGGAGCCGCCAATCGACGCGGCGATCAGCGGTTCCCGCCGTTCGCGTTTGCTGCCTCCGCGTTGCGTTCCACGGCGGTTTTTATGCGGTCGGTTTCGCGGCGGAGGGCGCCTTCGGGATCGAGGCCGCGCTCGCGGGCGGCGGCGGCGAGCTGGAACAGGTGACGACCGAGGCGTTCGTCGTCGAGGTGCGTGGCGATCGCCCGGATCTGCGCGGCGTCCGCGGCGTCGCCGACGGGCAGATTTTTTTCTCCGATCTTCCCGATCTGTTTCCAGATGGCTTCGGCATACATGAGCGCCGGGAGGCGCGGCGGCTGTTCCTTGAAGAGGCCGGTTTGCGCGGGGCCGTTCTTTTTTTCCCGCGCCTTGATTTCCTCCCACTTCACGAGGACGTCGGCGGGGGTGGCGAGTTTGTTGTCGGCGCCGAATACGTGGGGGTGGCGGCGGATGAGTTTTTCGTTCACTTCGCGCGCTACGTCTTCGAGGTCGAAGGCGCCGGTTTCGGAGGCGATCTGCGCGTGAAAGAGGATCTGGATGAGCACGTCGCCGAGTTCCTCGCGCATGTGGGGGTGGTCGTGCCGGTCGATGGTGTCGATGAGTTCGCTGACCTCGTCGATCAGGCAACGGACGAGGCTGGCGTGGGTTTGCTCGATATCCCAGGGGCAGCCGCCGGGGGCCCGGAGGCGGGCGATGGTCTTGCGGAGGTCGTCGATGGCTGCGCTCATGGAGGTGAAATCGGGAAAATCAGTCCATTCATTGGTTATGGCGCAATTGGAAAGCATGATTACGCCGGGTGTAATTGAAAGTGGTGGGAGCAGGCCGGGAGGGGAATATAGGGGGGCCCTTCACTGTTTTGTACCGGGTTAGGGGAAACCGTTTTCAACTCATGGGAAATCAAGGATGAAGAGGGAAGATTACAAGCTGTTCAGGCAGGCGGGACCATCGAAATCTGAAGGGAAACGATGAATACGCACGCAGAGCGGAAACGGGAAACGACTGCATCCCGGGCCGGGGCCGGTGGATTTGCCTTCGTTCGCCGGGCAATCGCCGGCTGCGACAAGGCCGCGCTCGTCGGCCTCATCCGGGGATCCGCGCGCCGGAGGACTGAAGGGGGTATCCAGCGGCCTGTTACTTCCCCCTCCCCTCCCCCCCCCCCCCTTCCTTCACCAACGATTGCCGGATTCTTCGATGGCGCAGGTGGCCTGGGCGCGGTTGTTGATGGCGGGACGTCCGGCGGGGAAACCGGTGGCGATGTTGTTCCTGAATACGCCACTGCCGGTGACTCCGGAGTTGATGTGCACCACGTCCACATCGCCGGCGACCGGCTGTCGGGAAAACTCGATGACATTGCCGGTGAAGGTCGCATGTTGCTCGTGCGAGCCGGCCAGATGGATGGCGCGAAACGCGGGATCGATGATGCGATTGCCGGAAATCTTGATGTCGGCGAGCGTGTTGTCCCCGGCGTAGAGCCAGATCGTGCCACGTTTTTGCCCGGCGTAATTCCGCCGCCGCGAACAAGAAGATTGTCGCGAAAGACGCTGCGGGAAACAGGGTGATTGGGAAATGCGCCGGTCATGTTGATCGTGAACAGAGCCATCAGGGCATTGTCCGCGAGGTAGTTGTTTTCCATGACGTGGTCGCGGCCTCCGGCGAGGTCCATGTTTTGACCCCACCAGGTGCAGGTGATCGTGTTGTGCCGGGCAATGTTGCCGACCGAGGGAGGATCGCCAAACCGGGTCTCGGAAAGGAAAGCGATGCCGTCGTCGCCGCAACCGCGGACGTGGTTGTTTTCAACAAGATTGTGGCTGGCGCCGCGGTTGAGGTTGATGCCGTCGGCATAGGTAAAACGGATACGGCAGTCGCGCACCACGCCGTGCGCGGCTCCGCTCATCCAGAGGCCGATGTCGGTGTGGGTGATCCAGAGGCGTTCGGCGCGCCAGTTGCGGGCATTGCCCGTCACCGGCTTGGCGCCTCCCGACCGGGAGGTGGGCACCGTGCTTTCCATGTAAAAACCGGAGAGCGAGGGGCCATCGCCCGTGAGGTGAAATCCCATGGTTCCTGCCCAGGTATTGCCGGCCCGCGTGCCGAGGATGCGGGTGTGCCACATGCCGGCGCCGCGGACGGCCACGGGGCCGTCGAGCGTGAAGCGGGCGGTCTGCACATAGGTGCCGGCGGGGAGCCAGACGGTTTTGTTTTGCTGCCGGGCGGCGGCGATGGTGACGGCGATGGCCGCGGTGTCGTCGGTGACGCCGTCGCCTTTGGCCCCGTGGTCCAGGACGCTCAGGAACGTGCCCTCGGGAGGCGGCGGCAGGGGCGGGCCGGCAAGCTCAAGATCCACAAGATCGATACGATAAAATGCGGCGGTATCGGCCGTGGTTTTGCGCAACCGGAGCTTGTCTCCGGGCTGGAAGGCGGGGCCTTCGACGATGGCGCGGGTTTCGTCCCAAAAAACATGCGCCCCTCCGGGAGCGTCAGGAGTGGGGATATTGCTCTGGCCGTTTTGTCCGGGCGCGCCGTAAAGCCAGTTGTGACGCGAGGAGAGAGCGAGAGATTGCCGGGGTTTTCCGTTGATCAGGAGAGTAAGGGTATTCCGGATACCGCCTCCCTTTTCGGAATCCGGGATGCAGTGGCGGATGACGATGGAGTCGGAGGGAGCGGTGACGGGGATTTCCAGAGTGTCGCCGGTCGCAGTCAACTCGACGAAGGCGCAGCCGGACGCCTCCTGCGCGGGCGAGGACACGCGGGCAGGCGGAAATGTCAGGCTGACGACGCGCGCACCCGAGCCGGAAAGGGTGTTGGCGGAGGACTCGGCCTCGTGGGTGATAAAGGGAAGCGTTGCGCCGATACCGGCAGGGATATGGGCAGGATTCGCGAAAGCCGGGGAAGCGATGGCGAGAAACAAGGCGCAAGCGCACGGGAAAGGGATGGCAGCGGGAGCGGGAGCGGTAGTGATAACAGGATGACAGGTCATGGTTTTTGATAAAAGGGCTGAGGGTTCTGATGGTTGTTGTCCGGCTACGGTTGGAATGCTCGCCAGCGTCCCGAGTTTATTCCGCTGGCGGCATAAATGTCGCGGGCCGGATGGCGTTTCACATGGCCGTCGGCGAAGAGATAGTTCGCGCCGTTTCCATGATACTCCTGCCCGTCGGGAAGGCGCGGCACTCCCGCCGCCCCGAGCCATCCTTCGGTCCAGGAGAAGGATTGCCGGAACTGCAGGTTGCTTCCGTTAAAAAGCTCCGCGACCAGCACGGTCATCGAAGGCGTCGAAAACTGTTCCAGCCGCAAAGAGGGCGTGGTGGCATCCTTGCTGAATACCCCCGATCCCGGATTGGACGGTTTTTGGGCGGATGCCGTGTAGGAGCGCGGCTGGAGGATGGTTGCCGGGCGGACGTCCAGGGGACAATGTAACAGAGGAGTGAATACGTCTGTATTTTTTATGTCGAGCCACGGAGCGATGGCGCGATCCCACACCGCGCCGGGAGGGAGGCTGCCGCGGTTTTCTCCGGCATGGAGAAGAAGCCCTGTCCCGATCTGGCGAAGATTGGAGGCGCACGTCGCGGCTCTGGCCAAAGCTCGCGCACGCCCTATGCTTGCGATGACCAGCCCGGCCAGAATGCCGATGATGGCGATGACGACCAGCAGTTCGATCAGTGTGAATCCGGAATGTCGTTTCATGGGAAGGCGCATAGGGGGGGAGGGGGGGAAGACGCGAGGAACGGGAACGGTGCGAGGCGAGGCGAAGTGCAGGACCGATGGCACTCACATGCGGCCTGTTGTCCGCCTGGCCTGGCCATGACGGCTGCGCAGCCACCAGGCGCCGCCGAGGGCCATCGCGGAAAAGATCATGGCAGTGGCGCCCGGCTCGGGTATTGAGTTTGCAGATACGACCAGATCGGCAAAGCTGATGATGTTTCCTCCTCCAAGGTAGATGCGGGAAAAGCTGCCGAGGGAGGTATCTGTGACGGAAAACACCTGTTTGCCATCAATCGAGAGGGTGAGGGTGCCGGTGAGGGAACTCCACGTGAATTTCATTTCCGCCATGGGAGCGGTGATGGCGGCGTTTTCTTTCAGCGAAGAGTTGTGGCCGGACGTGCCCGCTAAGGACAGGGCCGACCAGCCCATCGAGCTTGCGGTCACGTTCCAGTTGATGGCTCCGGCGGTTTCGGGAGTGAATTTTCCGATACGAACAAAACCTTGACCGCTGTAGCTGGAGGATGTGGAACTGTCCCACATGAAGGCGTAGCCCGCCGATCCGGTTGCATCGGTCAGCCCCACCCAGCCCATGCGCTGGTAGGCGCTGGGGAGCATCTTGACGGAAACCTCGAAGTCGGATGTCAGGGTCACGCCGAGAGCGGCATAGGCATAGCCGTTGGCGACACGCATCCGCCCGGGCAAGGTTTCGTCCGCTGCCAGCACAGAGACGGTACTGCCCGTCCAGACTGCAGTCATCGGCTGATCTCCGGAATTCCATCCGGTGTAGTTGAAGTTGTCGGTAAGGACGACAGCGGCTTGAACAGAACTTCCCGCGAGGCAAAGGAAAGCGGCGGGCAGGAGTCCTGCGAATATGGATTTTGGAGAGTTCATGGATTTGTGCTTTGTTTCGTTCGGGTGGGAAAAAACGGGAGCGGCACGCGCAGCGCCGGCAAGGATGGAGGGGGAGGTTGGGTGGTTCATGATTTCGGTAATTCTAATCGGTCTCAGATAGAGACCGAGCTTCAATGTGCCCGATCAAGCACACACGCAGCCACCACCGTCAACTGTTTTGTGCCGGATTGAGCACGTTTTTTTGAAGTCTCTTATCGCGTCCTCTTTAACTGAAGTTGCGCGGATCGACGTGGCACAGGCTCTCCAGCCCGTGGACGGATCGGCAGTAATGCGCCGCCTCCCTGCTCACCTTCGTGTCATTCACTGTAAACAACTGTAATTCTCTCAAACAAATGATCTTGCCTGGTGGCAAAGGGCGACGCTGCGCGTCGTCCACGGGCTGGAAGCCC
>JAISAX010000373.1 GCA_031266495.1 Opitutaceae bacterium | reverse complement strand
ACCAGTGACGACGACGGCCAGACATGGACCGAACCCGTCGCCGTCTTTCACCCCCACAATTTTTTTGAAGGCAAGGCGCTCGACCCCCTCCTGTGGACCGATCCGGATGGCATTCTGTGGTGGATACACAACCGCTGGATGCAAGTCGAAGGTTACAACGAGTTGCGCACCGTGTGGGCATTCAGGGCCGCCGATCCCGAAAACGCCTTCACCCGCCGGGAAAGCCCGCAGTTCATCACCTATGGCGTTTGTATCAACAAACCCACTATCCTCTCCGACGGCACCTGGTTCCGTCCCGTGGTTCTCGGTCCCGAACAGCCGGGCCGGCTTCATTCCTGGATTTCCCGCGACAGGGGAAAAACCTGGGAATTCCTTTCCAGTCACGAACCCTCCGCGCCTCCCGAAGTCGCCAGGACCTGGTGCGAACCCATGGTGATCGAACGCCGCGACGGCAGCCTCTGGATGCTCTTCCGATCGAAGGAGGGTATCATGCAAATCGAATCCCGTGACAAGGGCCGCACCTGGGAAAACGAGAGTTACTTCACCCGGGAACGCGGCATCAACACCCGCTTCTTCATCCGCCGCCTCGCCTCCGGAAAACTCCTCCTCGTCATTAACGACCACCCCAAGGCTCGCGCCAATCTCACCGCCCTGTTATCGGAAGATGACGGCAGGACATGGCCGCACAAACTCGTGCTCGATGAGCGCAACCCCGTCAGTTACCCCGACGGCACGCAGGCGCCGGACGGCAGTATTTACGTGATCTACGATCGCGGACGTTATCACAAAGGACAGCAGGAAATCCTCTTCGCAAAATTTACCGAGGACGACGTGCTCGCCGGTCGTGTGGAAAGCCCCGGCAGCAAACTCAAACAGGTTATCAACCGCCTCGCCGACACCGGCGGCGGCGTGCAAAAAAGCAGCGAGGCCAGCCAGCTCGTCAAGGAGAACCAGGAACGCAAGGCAGCCGCCAGGGCCGCGTCGAGATAACGCCATCGTCAGGCTTTCTTCACCCTCAAAATAAAGGAACCGTCATGTATCACAAAATCCCCACCCGCATCGCCGGATTCACCCTTGTCGAGCTGTTGACCGTGATCGCCATCATCGGCATTCTCGCCGCCATCATCATCCCTGTCGCCGGGAAAGTGCGTGATTCCGCCCGAAACGCCCAATGCCTCGGCAACCTCCGGCAGACCGGAGTGGCCGCCCGGCTTTACATTGAAGACAACAAAGGCATGTCGCCACCGACGAGCAGCGTCTATTCCGACAAGCTCTGGCCCTACGCCTATTCCATCCCCCTCAGAAGCCGCACCTCTCCACAGGATGAGTTGCCCAATAACCTGACCGGCACGATCTTCGAATGCCCCAAAGCCGGGAGCGACACCGTTACACCCAGGCGCAGTTACGGGATGAACGGCAAGCTGGGCCAGCCGCTTGTCAAAATTGGCGAGGAGGACGGAAAACCGATAAACGCCATCCGCATGGCAAACGTCACGATTCCCTCACAGGCCCCGTTTTTCGGTGACTCGAAAGCCAGCAGCGCCTTTTACGGCCAGTTCGCCAATCCGCGCCATAATGGCAAAGCCAACATCTGCTTTGCCGATGGCCACGCCGCCTCCCTCCTCTTGACGGAAGACATGCTCGCCAATGACAACCACAGCTTCTGGAAAGGGGAGATTCCCAAACCCTGAGTAACTTCGACAAACCCTGAGCAACTCCGAAACAGCTTTTTGTATCTGCAAAACATCCCTCTCCGCATCCGTTGTGCCGGGCGAATGTCATATTTTCTCAACTACCTTCCGGCGGGACGCGCTCTGCCCCGTCCCCTCCCCTCCCCCCGGTTCATAAAACCCATGACATTCCGGAAAAGATCCCGTTCCCGCCTGCTCGCGGCGGTGCTCCCGCTCCTGTTTTTTAACGTGACAGATGCCGCCCCCTCTCCCCCCCCTCCCCCCCCTGACGCAAACACCCGCGAATTTGACATCGCCGATTTCGGCGCGGCGGCCGATGGCCGGAGCGACTGCGGCCCGGCTCTTCGCTCTGCAATTGCCACAGCACTACAAACCATCGCCAATGACACCGGCGACGCCGCTCGCGCGACCGTCAGGATCGGCGCGGGCCTCTGGCGGCTGATGCCCGACAAACAGACGGAGCAAAACAACATCCCCGGCGAAGGAGCCGGAAAACCGGTGTCCTGCGTGGAAATTTCCCGCGCCAACCGCCTCACCATCCGTGGCGAAGCGGGGAAAACCGGACTGGTTGTCGGCGATCCGGGGGCCGGCGCCTTCGCGCTCGACCACTGTGAAAACGTCACCCTGCGCGATTTTTCCGTTGATTACGATCCGCTGCCGTTCACGCAGGGAAAAATCACCGCCGTCAACCGCGACGCCGGAACCTTCGACCTGCAAATTCACGCCGGTTATGCGCCGCCCGACGCACCCATGTTCCAAAACCTGCGCGGCAGTTTCGGGATGATTTTTGACACGCAAACAAAACGCCTCAAATCCGGTGCCCCCGATTTCCTTCGCGCCGACCTCGCCCGCACCTCCCCCCTCCCCTCCCGAAATATCTGGCGACTCCACGCGCAACCGAAGGAAAAGCACAAACTCGCCTCCATGTCCGCAGGAGATTCCTTCGTGCAACTCGCGAGAAAAAATCGCGCCGCATTCTGGCTGAGCAATACCCGCGAATGCCGCCTGGAAAACATCGCCGTCCACAGCAGCCCGGCCAGCGCCGTCACATCCGTCGGCAACGATGCGCTCGCCGTGCACGGCCTCCATGTCCGTATTCGCCCCGGAACCACGCGCCTGATCTCGACCGACGCCGACGGCTTTCATTGCCAGCAAAACCTCAGGGGACCGCTCATCGAAAACTGCGTCTTCGAAGGCATGGCCGACGACGCCATCAACATTTACGCGCCCGCCGCCATCGTCCGCGAAATCACCGCGCACGACCGCCTCCGTGCCGGCGGCTACGCGGGCACGATACGCGCCGGGGATCGGCTCCAAATCGTCGCCCCGCAAACCGGCATCGTGAAAGGCGAGGCCGTTGTCGCGCAAATCGCCCGCGTTCCCGACACAAAAGGCGCGGCCACGCTGTGGGATGTCGCCCTCGCCTCGCCCGTCGCGGGACTTGCGCCCGGCGCGGATCACCGCTCCGCCGACACGCTTTACAACCTGAGCCGTTGCGGCGCGGGGTTTGCCATTCGCGGCAACCGCTTCCTCCACTTTCGCGGCCACGCCGTCCTGCTGCGAGCGGGCAACGGCGTGGTCGAGGACAACACCTTTTTCTCCCCGTCGTCGAACGCCATCACCCTGTGCAACGCCCCCGACTGGCCGGAGGGCCCGGTGCCATGGGGAATCGCCATCCGACGCAACTCTTTTGTTCCCGGAACCGGCGGCGGCGAAGACGGCGCGCCCGTCATCATCTCCGCGCGGCGGCTCGGATACCAGCCAGCGGAAGGCCGCCCGTTGCGCGACATCACCATCGAACAAAACCGTTTCGTCAACCCGCGCGGCCATGTGGCAATCCGCATTCAGTCCGCCGCCGGCATCGTCGTGCGCGACAACCGCGTTGAACTGCCCGCCGGCGATCCGCGCCGTGACCACCCCGGAAACCTCGTCGCGCAGGACAACACCGAAAACGTCCGTATCGAAAACCTGGCCGTCGCGGACATGGCCGACATGGCCGACATGGAAAACGAAACGCCATCCGCTTCCGCCCCGGCCCCCTCCCCTCCCCCCTCCCCCGCATTCTCCGCGCAAGCCATAGCCCATGAAAATCAAAGACCTGTTGTTTTGTAGTTTTGTTTCACTACTCGCCGGAACGGCGTTTGCCGCCTCGCCGGCAAACTCGCCCATGCTCGAAAAACTCGAAGCGCAAGTCGTGGAGGTTCCCGGTTTGCCACGCGTTCTGATAATCGGCGACTCGATTTCGATCGGCTATACGCACCGCGCGCGAAAACGGCTGGAAGGGGTTGCCGTTGTGCGGCGTCCGCCAACCAACTGCGGCTCCACCACGACGGGGCTGGAGAACATTGACCAGTGGCTGGGCAGGAAACGCTGGCATGTGATTCACTTCAACTGGGGCCTGCACGATCTTCGCTACCGGAATCCCCGCAAGCAAAGCACCATCGAGGGCTTGAAACAAAACGTGCCCCTCGCCGAATACGAAAAAAACCTGCGCGAGCTTGTTGCGAAAATCAAAGCGACCTCCGACGTGCAAATTTTTGCCACGACCACACCCATCCCGGAAAAACAGAAACAAACCGAAATACGGATTCAGGCGGACGTGGACAGCTACAACGAAACCGCCCTGCGCGTGATGAAAGAAGCGGACGTCCTGATCGACGACCTGAACGCGGTCGCCAAGGGACGTGAGGCGGAGTTGATGCCGCCCGATGACATTCACTTTTCGCAGGCGGGCTATGAGGTGCTGGCGGATGCCGTGGCTGCCTCGATCAAAAAAGCGATTCCTGCCAGGGCCGCGGCCGAATGACCCCCCCTTTACCAGCGTTAGCGTCAGCGTCATTCATTTCCGGTTACGAATCGGGAGTCCGGCACCGGGCTGATCCGGATGAATGGCGAAACGCTGTTCTTTGAAAACCCGCGAAACCGCGTCATGCGCTTTCGCAAAAAGTTTCACCTCCCCTTCGCTCCTGTCTCGGCGGAACTGCGCCAGACATGCGGCCACGGAAGGCAGCGCGGACGCATCCATGAACGTTGCCCCTCCGCGTGGCACGGGTTGGAAGCCCGTGCCA
>JAISAX010000315.1 GCA_031266495.1 Opitutaceae bacterium | reverse complement strand
AGAGGGCAAGGGCTTCCTGCGAGGTGGTGGCGGTGGGTTTTGTTTGCCCTTAGTACCGCTTTATTTCGCGCACCCCCCCCCCCCTCCTCCGAAATCCTCAGCCGAGCTTCGGTACGTCGATCCACTTGCGGTCGGCCCAGGACTGGAGGCCGAGTTCGGCGAGTTGCACGCCTTTGGCGCCCTGGAGCAGGTTCCAGGGGAAGGGGTCGTCTTTGATGATGTGCTTCAGGAATAGCTCCCACTGCACCTTGAAGGCGTTGTCGTATGTGTCGTTGGTGGGGACGCGCGTCCAGCCGTCTTTATAGTTGATCGGGCTGTCGATGTCGGGGTTCCAGACGCAGCGTGGCGTGGCGGCGAGCGCCTGGGCCTTGCAGTCGCGCAGGCCGGCAACGGCGGAGCCGTGGGTGCCGTCCACCAGGAGGGTGAGCAGGTCGTCGCGATCGACGCGCACGGCCCACGAGGAGTTGAAGTGGCAGATGATGCCGTTCTCGAGCGCGAAGGTCGCGTAGGCGGAGTCGTCGGCGGTGCAGGCGTACTTTTTGCCGGCTTCGTCCCAGCGGTGCGGGATGTGCGTGGCTCCGAGACAGGTGAGGCTTTTTATCTCTCCAAAGAGGTTTTGGATGACGTACTGCCAGTGGCAGAGCATGTCCACGATGATGCCGCCGTCTTCTTCCTTGCGGTAGTTCCACGAGGGGCGTTGCAGTTTTTCGTATTCGCCGGTGAAGACCCAGTAGCCGAATTCACCGCGCACGGAGAGGATTTTGCCAAAAAAGCCGGTGTCGATGAGGTACTTCAGTTTCACGAGGCCGGGGAGCCAGAGTTTGTCCTGGACGACGCCGTTCTTGAGGCCGGCGGCGGTGACTTCCTTGTAGAGGGCAAGGGCTTCCTGCGAGGTGGTGGCGGTGGGTTTTTCGCAGTAGATGTGTTTTTTCGCGGCGATGGCTTTGCGGACGCCGGCGGGGCGCTGGCCGGTGAGGGTGGAGTCGAAGTAGATGAGGTTGGCGGGATCGGCGAGGGCTTTGTCGAGGTCGGTCGTGGTGCGTTCTTCGGGCAGGCCGGCGCGCCGGGCGAGGGCGGTGAGCCGGGCGGCGTTGCGTCCGACGAGGATGGGGTCGGGCATGATGGTCTCGCCGTCGGCGAGTTTTACTCCTCCCTGGTCGATGATGGCCTTGATCGAGCGGAGCAAGTGCTGGTTGGTGCCCATGCGTCCGGTGACGCCGTTCATGATGATGCCTGCTTTGTGCGTGGTCATTTGCTGGTTGGTGAAATGGTGGTCGGTGTCGAAATGCGGGAATCGGAAAAACCGGCGTCCAGCGTAGCGAAAACCGCGGCTTGCGGTTAGAACGTTTCCGATTCACCCTAGCATAAAACCGACTGCCGGCTTGCGGCCGGAGAAGTTGGAAGTTGGTATTTTGAAATTGGCCGCGAGTGTGGATCGCCTTCCGGTTGTCTCCTCGCGACCTGTCCGCTGAATCTCGTCAACCCGCCAAACCCTCCCGTTTCCCATGCTCGGCTGGAGTCCCATCCTTATCCAGAAAATCGAAATCCAGGCGCTCGGCTTCGTGCTGCGCAAGTTGCAGCTCAACCGGCACCGCGAGGCGGAGGTGGCGGAGCATTCGCATCCGTTCACTCAACTGATTCTCTACCTGTCGGGCGAGGGGGGGCAACTCGTGCGCGGGCGGCGGTACGAGGCGCGCGCGGGTGACTTGTTCGTGATCCCGCCGGAGGTGCCGCACGGGTTCGCCCTGGCAGGGAACAGTCGTCCGCTCAATCTGGTGCTCGACTACGAGACGTCGCGTCCGGCCAGCCGCGTGGTGCACCGGCGGTTGCCCCAGCAATCGCTCAACGAATTGCACGGGTTGCTGGCCCGCGTGCCGACCAAGGGGCGTCCGACGCTTTCCGATTACCCGGCGATCATCGCGGTGATCGCGCGTTTGCTGGAGCCGGCGCGTCACCAGCAGCCGGAGGCGCCGCCCACGGGCGAGCCGCTGGTGGACCGGGTGCGCGCCGAATTGCGCGAGGTGCCGTCGCTCGGCGAGGTGGCGCGGCGGGCGGGCTACGTGCGCGATGCGCTGAGCCGGAAGTTGAAGCGCGAGCACGGCCTCGGCTTGCGCGCGATGCGCGACCAGGAGCGGTTGCAGGTGGCGCAGGAAGCGTTGCGCGTGGCGGGGATGAGCATCGCGGGCGCGGCGACGCGGGCAGGGTTCGAGGATCCGAATTATTTCGCGCGCTGGTTCAGGAAGCAGACGGGTCAATCGCCGAGCGTCTGGCGGCGGGTGTGAGCGTGAGCGCGCTGGCGTGACTCGGGGGGAGGGAGAGGGGGGGAGGGGAGGACCCGGATTGGCTGCACCAGAACCGATCCGATCTCTTTTACCACCTGATGTTACGCGGTGCCTCTCGTAGGGGCTTCGCTTGCGAAGCCCGTGCCAGGCAAACGGATTAACGTATCTCCACTTGTGTCAGGCCCTTGAGGGCTTCGCAAGCGAAGCCCCTACAGTCGAACCGCGTAACATCAGTTACCACTAAGGACGCGAAGGAGACAGAAGTTCTGTCCCCAAGGATAGAACTCCTGTTCCCAAGGATAGAACTTTAACGTTTTTTTTAACCACTAATGGACACTAATGCACACTAATAAAAAAGCCGTGGAATGCATTTATTGTAAAGAGGTTGATTCATTAGTGTGCATTAGTGTCCATTAGTGGTTAAAAAACGTTAATCAAGCGGTATTGGGATTAGACCGGGTGAGGTTCCGAGCGACGCGGAGGCTGCTGTTTCAGCCGTCGGCGATGGAAGCGTACCTGCAGGCGTGCGGGGTGCTGATCAAGCACTTCAAGCCATTTGCGCGGGATTGTTGTTTGCCTGTATCCACTCCATCGTCGGACCGGCAATCCCGCGTTTTGTGATAATCCGGTCTTTTACTCTCCGCCTCACGCTCCGTGTCGCCGCGCTCGTCATCCTGACCTCCATCGCCGCGCTGGCGGCGGGCGGCTGGCTTCTCGACCGCCAAAGCCTCCGGTCGATCGAGGTCATGCAACGGGTCGAGGGCGCGGAGCTTTCCGGCCTGCTCGGAGCCGATCCTGAACTGACGCCCGACGCGATCCGGCACCGGCTGGAGAACGAGGCCGACAGCGACATCGCGCTCTACTTCATCCAGGTCCGCAACCCGCGCGGCGACGTCGTTTACCGATCGGCGAATCTGGGCGAGGCGTTTATCCCGCCCGCGCCCGACCAACGCCGGGCGTGGAATGCGCTGGTCACCGGAGCCGGCGCCGTGCGCGTGTCGGAGTTCGACACCGGCTTCTGGCGTATCCAGGTCGGCAGCGCACTCGCGCCGGTCCGGCACATCCTGCACGACTACGCGGGGGTCAGCGCCCTGATCGTGACGGGCACGGCCTTGCTCAGCCTCGGTGTGGGGTACGGATTCAGCCGGATGACGCTCGCGCCGGTGCGCACCATCGAACGCACTGCGCGGCGCATCGGGGCGGACAACCTGAGCGAACGCATCCCGGTGCCGCCGGGTCGCGACGAACTGGCATCGCTGGCCGGACTGCTCAACCAGACCTTCGAGCGGCTGGAAACCTCGTTCGGCCAGGTGCGCCGCTTCACCGCCGAGGCGTCGCATGAACTCAAGACGCCGCTGGCGCTGGTGCGGCTCGGCGCCGAGAAGCTTCGCAGCCATTTTTCGGCCGATCCCGAAGCCGAGGCGCTGGTCGCCGATCTGCTCGAGGAAGCGGGGCGGATGGGCCGGATCATCGAGTCGCTGCTGTTTATCGCGAAAGCCGAAAGCGGTGCGCTGACGCTGGAACGGCATCCGCAGGACATGGCGGCGTTCATCGCCGCACTTGCCGAGGATGCCGCCGCCCTGGCCGACGACAGCGGGCGGCGTTTTCGCGTCGTCCGCTGCGACGCCGGCATCGCGCAGGTCGATGGCCACAGTCTTCGCCAGCTCCTGCTCAACCTGGTGAGCAACGCCATCGCGGCCTCGCCGCCCGGCGGCGCCATTGCGCTCGATGCCGTGCGCACGGAGAGCGGCTGGCGGCTGGCGGTCACGGACGAGGGACCGGGGCTGCCTCCGGAGATGCTCGAAAAAGTTTTCGGCCGTTTTGTACGTTACCAGCCACGTGACGGAGACGGTCGCGGACATGGCCTCGGGCTGGCGATCTGCCGCAGCATTGCGGAGCTTCACGGAGGCACGATCCGGGCTGAAAATCGCACGGACCGGAGCGGGCTGCGGATCGTGGTCGAATGGTGAGCCGAGGGACGCCGCGGCGGCGGCAGATGAAGAAGGATTCATCTGTCCTTCATCTGCGGTTCATCCTCTTGCGAGAGGATGGGCCACGCCGCCCGGGCGAGGCGCGGTGTGCCTCGCCCGACATGCAGGGACGCATGTCGCTACTTTTCCGGTGACGATTTTTTTTGGTTCTTCGACGTTTTCGATATCAGCTTTCATCTGATTCTGCTTTGCGGGTTTGTCCTCTGTGTCTTCGTGTCTCTGTGGTTAATCTCTCCGGTTTTGGCTCCGCCGTCCCAGGTCAAAATGGAGCGGTTTACCGGCTGATCCTGACCGAGAGCACCTTGTACTGCGTGAAGGGCAGGTCGATGCCGCCGGCTTGCGGCAGGCCGAGGCTGGCGCCGTCGAGCGCCACCGGTTCGGCTTTCCAGCCCTCGGCGAGGCGCACGCGGGCGGTGCCGTGGCGGCCCAGCGTTTCGTGCAGGCGCAGTACCCAGCCGCCCTCAACCGGCTCGGCCCAGGACGGGGCGAGCGAAGGCGCGCCCTCGACGCCGAGGAGACCGGCGCTGACCGCCGCGCCCGTGTAGGGGATCGCAGGCGTATAGAGCGTGTCGGCGAGGATGGCCGGCTGTTCGGCGGCGGGAGCGGCGGCCGAGAAAAGACCGAGCGCGAGTTCGACGTGCTGCTCGCCGAGATCGGAATAGTGCGGGCGTTTCGTTTCGCGAATCTTCGGATGGTGGTCGGCCTCGGTGACGAGCGCGCTGCGCAGGAGACTGACGCCGACGGTGCCGTCGTGAACGGTGAAGCCGTATTTCGATTCGGTGACGAGCGCGAGTCCCTCGTTCTGCGCGTCGTCCATGAGCGCCATCCAGCGGCTGCCGGGGAGTTCCCAGTTGGCCTCCTCGCGCGGGTAGCCGGGCCACTGGCCGCGCAGGGCGCTGCCGAAGGGCGCTCCGAAGCGCGCCTCGCGTCCGCGGTAGCGGGTGGCGAAAATGGCCTTGAGCCACATGCGCGGGTCCTGCCAGTCGATGTCGTAGGCGACGCGGAGGACGGGTTCGCCGGATGTCACAGAATACGTGATACGGACGGCGCTCTTGCCGGCGACGGTGTAGTTGAATGAAACCGCGGCGGTGAGGCCGGCTGTCCTGACTTCGGGCTTGCCGGTGATTTTGGCGGGTTGCCCGGCGACGAGCGAAGTGCGGTCCACATCCCAGGCTTCGAAGGCGGCGGGGTGGTCGGGGTAGGCGGCGAGTTGGGTGTTGAGGCCGGCGGCGAGGGGGGGGGGGGAGAGGGCGACATCGCGCCCGTCCACGGAGAGTTTCACGACACGGCCGACCTTGTCGAACGAAGCCGCCACGCGATCGCTGGCGAGCGTGGTGGCGGTGGCCTTCGGCGCGGGCACATCCGCGACCACCATTTCATCGAGCGGCGCGCCGGAGAGCGGGGCTAGCCGGTAGCAACGGTCGTGCTCCACATAATTCCGGGCGACCGGGAGGGGATTGAAAATGCCGGTGGCTTTCGTCGCGGTTTTTTTCGGGGTCCCCGTCTTTTTCGAAAGCGTCGTGATTGCGGCGGTGATTGCCCCGGCGGAGAGTTTTTCGAGTTCGGGAATGGCCTCGTGATACACTTCCCAGATCGAACTGCCGGGGATGTAGTCGTGGAAATGCGAGAAGGTGGCGCGGCGCCAGGCGTGGTCGTCGATCGGACCGGCGCCGGTGACGGCATGGGCGGCTTCCTGGATTTGCAGGGCGCGCTCGATGCCGCGGAAGGCGGTCTTGAGGCTGCCGTGCGTGGTGAAAACGCCGCGATGAAGTTCCAGGATGAGTTCGCCGGTGACGGCGGGGAGTTTTTCGCGGATGGCGTGGAGGCGCTCGAAGAACGGTTCGATGTTGCCCCATTGGGTTTGCGGGACGCCGGCAAGGTTGTTCACGCGGCGGGCGCGTTCGAGCATGGCCTCGGTGGGGCCGCCGCCGCCGTCGCCGTAACCGGTGGGTTGCAGGAATTCGTCGTGCACGCCGGCCTGCTGGTGATGGAAGGCATCCTCGCGGATGTTTTTCAGGTTAACGGCCTCGTTGTAGTCGTGAAGCAGGACGATGTGGGAGGTGATTTCCGCGCCGTCGGGGCCGCGCCAGCGGAAGCTGGTGTGGGGGAAGCGATTCACGGTGCTCCAGGAGAGCTTGGAGGTGAAAAACCCCTCGACGCCGAGGCCGCGAAGGAGTTGCGGCATGCAGCCGCTGTATCCAAAAACGTCGGGCAACCAGAAAACTTTCGCCGGGTTGCCGCGCAGGTCGGTGAAACCTTGCTGGCCGAGACGGAGGCTGCGCAGGAGGGCCTCGCCGCAGGGTATCTGGGTGTCGCATTCGACGTAGCTGGCGCCGGTGGCGTCCCAGCGCCCGTCCTTGATGAGCGATTTGACCCTGGTGTGGAGAGCGGGCGAGATGCGTTTGACGGCGTCGTAGCTGGCGGGCTGCGAGTAGCCGAAGCGGAATTCCGGATACTCTTTCAGCAGGCGCGCCTGGGTGGACCAGGAATGGACGGCCTTGCGTTCGCCGATGCGTTCGGGCCAGAGCCACACGAGATCGATGTGCGCGTGGCCGGTGAGGACGGCTTTCATCGCGCCGGGCTCGGCGGGGAAGTCGGCGTAGATTCTTTGAAGTGTTTTGCGGAGGGACGGGATGCCGTCGCGGTCGAGGATATCGATGGCTTCGTCGAGGCGGACGCAGAGGCGGCGGAAGAGGGGGCTGGCGCGGAAGGCGGGCGCGGTGAAGCGGATGGGATCGGTGAAGCGTTTGACCTGGCCGACGAGGGGCTGGTAATCGCGGTGCTCGCATTCGAGCAGGTCGAGGAGGACGGTGAGGTCGTGATACGCGTGCCAGGCATCGTCGTCGCGGAGGGCGAGGCCGGGGGCGGCGTAGCGGCTGCCGTCCTGGTCGAGGGGGGCGGCTTCGCCGGAAAGTGCAATGCCGGAACGGATACAGATGGATTCCACGAGGAGTTCGCGGGCGCCGACGCTGGTGGGGAGCGGCGTGTAGGGGTGGGCGACGTCCAGCCCGGAATAGGGGACGCCGTTGATATACGCGGTGGCTTCGGCCTGGTCGTTCCAGACGAGGTAGCGGGTGCGTTTGTCGCTTTTCGGGGCGGCGAGGGAGGAGGGGGGGAGGGTGACCTTGAACCAGCGTTGCGCGAACTTCGGTCCCCAGTTCCAGGGGCCGGCGGGCACGGGCTTGAATTCGGAGGCTTTCAGGCTGGAGGCTTCGCGAAATTCGCGGAAGACGGGCGTGGCGGCGACGGCGATGCCGGCGGCTTCGTCGGGCAATGGTTGCCAGATCCGGGCCTGGAGTCGTCGAGTGGCCTCGGCGATGCGTGCGGGAATGAGGTGAGTCAGGAATGTGCGCGGGAGCATGATGAAAAACAGCGAGCGGGAGGGCGGGAGGGCGGATTGCGAAGTGTGGTGTGTGGGTGTGGCGATCTGTGGATAAAGGGACCGGAAACGGTTAGCGGACCAGAAGTGGTATTTTTAAGCAGGAGGCAAGGACGTTTGTTGCGGGTTTGCGTGAAGAGGGGGAAGGGGGGCGTCAGGGGGGGGGGGGAAGGGGAGGA
>JAISAX010000220.1 GCA_031266495.1 Opitutaceae bacterium | reverse complement strand
GGCTGAGGTCTTGGAAAAACCTCGTTGCGTAGATGGTGCCGCTCGGAAGCGCCTCCCTTTGCCGCGTTACGCGGATTAATCACCTTGTCCTGCATCATGCAGTACGGATGGCAGTATGCACCGGGGCAATTGAACCCGTGCGAGAGGCCTTCACTCAAAACTCTCCAACGTCTGTTCACTCTCCTCCTCCCTCCTCTCGCGCCTCGGCTTCGGCCCCTCCCGGCCTGCTTCCGTCCACACTTCCCCCCTCTCTCTCCGGCCTCCAATATCAATCAATAATACCTATACATTTTCCCCTCTTGACTACCTCGGCTTCATGGCAGCCACATGCCTCCGTGCATGTGGGGACGAGGCGGAGCATCGCCGGTTGGGGGACGAGGCGCGGTGCGCCTCGTCCGGCATGCAGGGACGCATGCCGCTACTTTTCCGGCCACGGCTTTCTTTGAAATGCTCTCAAGGGGGGGGTCTGGCAGGGAGCGGGCGGAAAACGCTGAATACCGAACGCTGAACACTGAACATTTAACGCTCAACATTTAACATTGAATGGAAAACCGGATACCGGGTCATTGAATGTTAAGTGTTAATCAAGGTAATCCGGAAGAGATCGCACCTTTACCTGGCCGCGAAAAGTTCATGACCTAGGCGGCCGACGTGCGGATTTGCGTTTCACTTGTCGCTCGATCCAGCCCGGCCGCCGCCGACAATCAAGGACGCGCCATATTTCGACGACATCGCCATTCATGGAATAATAGACTCCATAAGGGAAACGGCTGGAAAGAAGCCGATAATAACCAAACACCTGACGATGGATACCTGCATAAATGCTCAGGGACTCGATATCGGAATAAAGTGTATCCAGAAAATAGTTGCCGATTCCGGGGCGCTGCCGTTCGTAGAACCGGTAACCTGCCAGCAGGTCAGCCTCGGCCAATTCCAGAATCCGGATGATCATGCCCGTCCGGTTGCTGCCTTGCGACGGATACGTTTTTTGGCATCTTCCCAATCTGAAAATTTTGCCTTGCCAGCTTTCACCGCGGTTTCGGCTTTTCCCAATGCATCCCTGTGCCAAGCCGGGGATTCGAGATGAAGATCGTCTTGGGAAAGGTCCGCCCAAAGAGCCTCCATTGTTCTGAGTTTTTCGTCTCGTGACATTTTCCGGAGAGGAAGAGGCAATACGACCAGCATAATGGGGGCACGATAGGGAACAGGGGCACAAACGCAACCATGTTCAGGAGGCCTTCAAATCGAAGGAGTGTAATCGGACGTGTCGGTGGCACGGGCTTTCTGCCCGCATGGACGGCATGCACAGAGGCATGCCGCTACGTAGGCACAGGCCTCTGACTTTTCCAGCCGGAAAAGTGCCTGTGTTTTGCGGAGGTCTCGCCCGTGTTCCAGGGGGGGGGGGGGGGGACATTTGCGGCACGTGGCGCCGTCCACGGGCAGGGTTGCCCGTGCCACGTCGGAGCGGAGAGGCAAACGCTCACGGCCAGGATGGCCGTGCCACTTTCAGTAAACTTGCTCGTCGAGCAGGGCGAAGAGCTCGGCTTCGGTGATGCGTTTTTGCTGCATCGTGTCGCGGTCGCGGAGGGTGAAGGTGCCGTCCTTTTCGATCGTATCGAAATCGATCGTCGCGCACCACGGGGTGCCGATTTCGTCCTGGCGGCGGTAGCGGCGGCCGACGGCGCCGGACTCGTCATAGAAGGCGGCGTACTTGCGCTTGATCTTCTTGTAGAGCTCCTGCGCGCGGGCGACGAGCGGCTCCTTGTTTTTCAGGAGCGGCAGCACCGCCACCTTGACCGGCGCGATGCGCGGCGAGAGGCGGAGTACGACGCGTTTCTCCACGTTGCCTTTCTCGTCCTTCACTTCTTCCTCGGCGTAGCCGGCGCAGAGCGCGGCGAGGAATATGCGGTCGAGGCCGACGGCCGGCTCGATGACGTGCGGCACGAATTTTTTCTTCGTGGCCTCGTCGAAAATATCCTGCGGCTTGCCGCTGTGCTTCGCGTGCTGGTTGAGGTCGTAGTTGCCGCGCGCGGCGATGCCCCAGAGTTCCTGCACGCCGAAGGGGAACCGGAACATGATGTCCGTCGTGCCGCGCGAGTAGAACGCGAGTTTGGCCTTCGGGTGTTCGTATTCGGATAGGTGCGACGCGGGCAGGCCGATGCTTTTCAGCCAGCCGGCGCACCAGTCGATCCAGTAACGGTGCCACTTCGCCCAGTCGTCGTCCTCGTGAATGAAAAACTCCATCTCCATCTGCTCGAACTCGCGGGAGCGGAAGATGAAGTTGCGCGGCGTGATTTCGTTGCGGAACGATTTTCCGGTCTGCGCGATGCCGAAGGGGAGTTTCACGCGGCCGGTGTCCACGACGTTCTTGAAATCGACAAACATGCCCTGCGCCGTCTCGGGGCGGAGGTACGCGATGGCCGAGTCGTCGCGCAGTGCGCCGACGTACGTCTCGAACATCATGTTGAAATCGCGCGGCGGCGTGAGGCTGCCGGGTTCGCCGGTGGCGGGGGAGGGGATCAGCGGAATCTGTTCGGGCGTGGCCTCGGTGAACTCCTGCGGCCTGACCGGGGCGAGGGCGCCCTGGATGGCTTTCTTGCGCTTGAAGGTTTCGGCGGCGGCCTGGAGTTCGGCTTCGGTGTTTTCGCTTTCGAGCGCGGAGACGTAGCCGTGGGTGGCGCCGTCGATGACGACGGCGGCGAAGAAGATCTGGTCGGCGCGGTAGCGTTGCTTGCTGACCTTGCAGTCCACGAGCGGGTCGGTGAAGCCGCCGACGTGGCCGGATGCGTGCCAGACCCCGGGGTGCATGATGATGGAGGACTCGATGCCCACGACGTCGTCGCGGCGGCGCACCATGTCGTTCCACCAGCAGTCGCGGATGTTCTTTTTCAGTTCCACGCCGAGCGGGCCGTAATCGAAAAATCCGTTGAGGCCGCCGTAGATTTCGGAGGACGGGAACACGAAACCGCGGCGCTTGCAGAGCGAAACGACGGCTTCCATCAGGCTGGATGACTCGGAGGGCTGCGTGGACATAAAGGGAGTTTCTTAAGCAGCCCGACGCGCCGGGGTCAATGGCGGGAAACAGGGAGAGCAGGAGCCGGCGAGGACGCCCCCGTTCCGCCAGACGGGAGACCTGCTCCCGCATTGCGCCTTTCTTGACTCGGCGGGGTTTTTTCGCGCCGCTTGGCATGCTGCGCATCCGCCATGATCCATATCGTCCTCTTCCAGCCCGAGATCCCGCAAAACACCGGCAACGTGGGTCGGATGTGCGCGCTCACGCGTTCGCGGCTCCATCTGGTCCATCCGCTGGGTTTTATGATCACCGACCGGCATCTGCGGCGGGCGGGGATGGATTACTGGCATTCGCTCGATGTGCATCATCACGCGGACTGGGCGGCGTTCCGGGCAAGTCCGCACGCGCCGCGGCGGCTGTCTTTGTTTACGACCAAAGCGGAGCGTTCGTTCTGGGGCGCGACGTTTGCCGAGGGCGACGGACTGGTTTTCGGCAACGAGGGTCACGGCGCGCCCGACTGGCTGCACGACGAGATCGGCGAGGCGCAGCGGCTGACGATCCCGCACGCCAATCCGGAACTGCGTTCGCTCAACCTGAGCACGGCGGCCGGCATCGCGTGCTACGAGGCGTTGCGGCAGGTGTGGGGCGCCTGCGAGGCAACGCAAAGGATGAGCAACTTATCTGCTGTTTGCGCTGATCGACAACCGATTGGGGGGGAGGGGCATTCATGAACCAAAAGAAGTAAAAAAAAAGGGGGTATATTTATCTACGGTCAACAAAAAAACCGGCCAGAAAAGGCCGGTTCTGTTTTGCCAAGTTGTTGGCGGAGAGGGAGGGATTCGAACCCTCGGTAACCTTTCGGCTACACGCGCTTTCCAAGCGCGCGCATTCGACCACTCTGCCACCTCTCCGGAAGCTTCCGTCGGCAGCACCGGCAAGGGTGCCTCCGACGAGGGAAGGGGAGCGACAAAGAAGACGGCGGACCGGTCCGTCAATGGCTAAAATCCGGCCGGCAAATCCGGCCGGGCGGCGTCCGTTGCCCTACAGGGACAACCGGGGGTTATGCCGCGGTTTCGTACCCGAAGAGCCCGCGGCGCTTGATGGCGTCGGCAACGGGGGCGGGGACCATCGTTTCCCGGGTCGCGTCGCCGGCCTTGATGCGCTGGAGCACGTCGTGCGAGAAAATGGCGAGGGTCTCCGTGTTGAAACCGATAATGGGTTCCATGTAGTGATTTTCCAGCAGGTGGGCGTAGAGGTTTTGCAGGTGATCCTCGACCTGCAGGTTCTTCGCGGTGATAAAAACGTGCGAGGCAGCCCAGGCACCCGGGTGGTGGCTGGCGGCAGGGGCAACCGGGAGGGCGGCCGGCTATTTCGGAGGGGCCGTCGCGCCGTTTTTCCACTGGCCGGATATCTGCAGCATCATCTGCCGGTCCACGGGGCCGGTGTCATTGTGATAGAGGCGACCGGCCAGCAGGCTGACGGCTTCGGCCCCCCACGCTCTGGTGAGACTGCCGGACGCCGGCGGTCGCGGTGTCGTCGGGAGGCAAATCCAGCTCCGCATAGGCGACATCTCCGGGCACGCGGAAGCCCAGCTCTCCGAGCCAGCGCCACACAAAGGCGCGATCCAGCGTCAGGATCTACCTCGGGGCACTCCTGCCTGAGCCACCGGGAAAACGCATCGCGGCTCCAGTCGCCTGCCGCTGCCGGATAATACGGAGCCACCGTTTCGCGTCCTAATACTCCACAAGCCGCGCTCAGGTAACCCGACAACCAGTGTTTGTTCCTGTCCCAGAACGCGGGGAGCGCCATGCCCATGCGCCGATACCCCAACGCCCGCGTCCGGGTGAATGCTTCCCATATCACCTCGGAGCGGTCATTGCCAACTCTCCTGCCCGTCCCGGCGTGGCGCTTCATTTTCAGGGCACGCCACGCCTGCCCGCGATGTTTGCCGAACTCACCGACGCCGCCTTTGCCAAAAATCGCCCCGAACCCTTCAGGTACTGGAAAAACATTCGTACCGCGACATTCACCCACCGCGCCGCGCTGGATGTCACCTTCGCCGACGGACTCGTGTTACGGCTGGGAATCGAATTGGCCGGCGGCGGCAGATTCACGATCAACGCCGGTTTGTCCCCCGATACTTCGCTTTTTGTGCGACGCGCCGGATTTTACATCGAAAGGGAGCAGCCCGCCGTCACCGCCACCTTCATCACCACGCTCTCTCCAAAATTATAAACTGAAGTTACGCAGGCGGGAGCCGGAGCGGCAGGAATGCCGCCGCTTCCGCCGCTCCGGCTTCGCGTACCTTCAGTTATAAGCTGAAGTTACGCAGCCGACCTTTTTGCAGGGGTTGACCTCACTTTGAGTTACACCCGCGGGGAACTGTTTCCGGAATTTGCCATTTCCGGACAACCTCTTACCTGTCGTCATTTTTCAATGAGCACCGAAAACACGTCACGACCTCTGGTGGGTATTATCATGGGCAGCCAGTCCGACTGGCCCGTGCTGGAAAATGCGGCAAAAACCCTCGCCGCCTTCGGAATCGCGTGGGAAGCCCGCGTGATCAGCGCCCACCGCACCCCGCATGTCGCCTTCGATTACGCCACCACCGCCGAATCGCGCGGACTCCGGTGCATCATCGCCGGCGCCGGCATGGCAGCTCATCTGGCGGGCGTCATGGCCGGCCTTACCGAACTGCCCGTGCTGGGCGTGCCGATGGAGTCGCCGCAACTGAAGGGTCTCGATTCGCTGCTCTCCACCGTCCAGATGCCCGGCGGGGTGCCCGTGGCCACGTTTGCCATTGGCAAGGCCGGTGCCGTCAACGCCGCCATCTTTGCCGCGTCCATGCTCGCGCTCGGGGATGCGAACGTGAAAAAGGCGCTGGGCGAATTCCGCGCCGAACAGACGCGGAAGGTTTCCGGAATAAAGCTCGA
>JAISAX010000183.1 GCA_031266495.1 Opitutaceae bacterium | reverse complement strand
CCGCCACCAGCCCCCCCCCCCCCCCCCGACACCTGACCTTCCGTGTGCACCGCGCTTCCGATGATTTTTTCCGAAACATTGCCAACAACATTCGCGCCGTCGGGAGCGGGTGGTTTGCCCGCCTTTCCGGGAGCAAACCGCGATGCCTGCCCGCGCCCGCTTCCCGTCCGGTTGCGACCCGCAGTCACTGGCGGAGGCTTCGAATTGCCCGATCACTGGGTCTGGTGTCCATCCGTGATTCAGGCCGGGGATGGCGCCTGGGCGATGTTCGCTTCACGCTGGCCCAAGACGTTTCCTTTCCATCCAGGCTGGCTGCTCGCCTCCGAAGTTGTCCTCGCGATTTCGTCCACTCCCGAGGGGCCTTACCGGTTTCACAGCGTCGTCCTTCCCGCGCGCGGCGCCGAGTACTGGGATGGCAAGGTCACGCACAATCCGCGCATCCTGCGTCTCCCCGGCAACGCCGGTTACGCCCTGTATTACACTGGCATGACACACCCCTTGCCCGACATCGCTCCCGGAGAACGCCTTGATTTCTCCGATCCGCGTGTCGTCTCCGCCCGTGCGTCCAAGCGGGTGGGGGTTGCGTTTTCGAAATCCGTGTATGGCCCCTGGGAACGGCTCGACCATCCCGTCCTGCCGACCTGTCCGGAGACATTTTACAGCTTCCTTACATCCAATCCCGCGCCCTGTGTGACGCCCGGCGGCGACGTCACGCTCATCTTCAAATCGCGCGCCTACGAAGGCAATGTCCACGGACGCATGATGCTCGGCGTCGCCCGCGCTCCCGTCGGCAACCTGCGCTCCCCGCACCTCGTGGTCGGGCGCATGGAACTGGCCGGCAAACAGGGCGAGGGCGAAGTCGAGGATCCGTTCCTCTGGCATAACGGTTCCTGCTTCGAACTCGTCGCCAAGGACATGACCGGTTCGCTCTGCGGCGAATACCATGCCGGCGTCCATGCCGTCTCCCGCGATTGCCTCGACTGGAAACTGGCTCCGCATGTCAAGGCCTGGTCGCGCCGCGTCCGCCGGGATGATGGCTGTCTGGATACATTCGGTTCCGTGGAACGCCCTTTTGTCCTTCTCGACGAACACCGTCGCCTCACCCATCTCTTCGCCGCCGTGGCCGACGGTCCCGGAGGCTTCCGGCAAATAACCCGCGCATGGAATATCTGCATTCCACTGGACTGAAAAACATCAGGTTCCCCTCCCTCCCCCCCCCCTCCCCCCCAATGAGTATCCACACTTCGCGTACAGCCTTCACGCTTGTCGAACTCCTCGTCGTCATCGCCATCATCGGCATACTTGCCGGTATCATGATACCGGCGACGCTCGCCGTCCGCCGCAAGGCCCGCGACGTGGAATGCATCTCCAACCTGCGCCAGATCGGGACGGCCATCGCCAGTTACGCCGCGGAAAACAAAGACTGTTATCCGCCCAATCCGTATGGAGCGCCTGACTATCCGGCGAATGTGGCCAGGTGGTATTATCTTCTCTCTCCGTATATAGGAAAAGGATACACAAACCGTCGCGAGGAAGGCAGCATTTTCATCTGCCCTTCCAATCGCTGGAAGCCCAAAGGCTACGCCTATGCCACTTTCGAGGACTACGGCTACCTGTGCAACCTGCAATTGATGCCCAAGCTCGACACCGGCACCCCTTTCCCGCACCCGATCCGCATGTCCTCCGTCACGAGAAAACGTATCCTTGTGTCTGATACTTTAAAAAACACGGAAACCGAGGGCAAGATCCTCTGGGTTTACTATAACAATGCCGCCCGGGAAAACAGCAGCGCTCCCTTTGACCCCCTGGAGAAAGGCCGCTGGCAAATCCATCACGGCGGTATCCACGCTCTCTGGACAAATTTCAGCGTCACCTGGCTTTCCGAAGGCGACGCCAACCGGCCCGGCAGCCAGATCCCCGGCGGACAATATTTCGGACGCGGCGACTGACTCCGCGATTCCTCAATCCAGAAACCTGGCGACCCATCCACAGAATGCCCCACGAAGTCGTTTCTCTTGTACCCTGTTGCTCCGCGATCTGGCTCGTAGACACCCCGAAATAAATACGCGGAGACGGACGGAGCGGCGGCGTCCCCGCCGCCGGACGGACCAGCAGGCCCGCCAGAATGAACTGCTTGCTGCGATATTCGGGCGCGATGTCGTGCGTCGGGCGGCGCGGACGCCGCCTCTCCTGTCAACCGTCCGCCCGCGTAACGTCAGTAAAGGAAACAGGAAACATGCTTGAATTACCTTATGATAATTGCCTTTCTCCCGTGTTTCCCATATTTCCGCCAACCCGCCCGCCATCCATGAGCGCCCGAACAACCCGCCCCCTCCTCCTGTTTGCCTGTTCCATTGTGGCGCTGACAACCCCTCTTGCCGCCGCCATGTCCGCGCCCGCCGGCGCACTTCGCCTTGCATTATTCGCTCCCGACACCACCGCCGCACCAGCCATGAACATCGCAACCACTTCCGCCATCACCTCCGGCCCCGCCACTGCCGCTGCCACCGGCTCCGTTGCCGCCGCCGCCGCCGCTCCCCTTTCCGGCCACCTCCAGCTCGCCAACGACCGCCTCCGCCTCACCTGGCGCCGCACCCCTGAAGGCTGGCGGCTGGACGCCGCGCAAGCTCGCGCCGCCAGCCCGGCAGACTCCCCCTGGCTCCCTCTGCCCGCGCCCGACGGACGCCACACCATCCTGTATTGCCCGCGCCAGCCCGCCGCCAACCTTGTCGAACTCGATCGCGAAGGCACTGCGTATCCATTTTATCCCGACAACGCCGTTGTCCATTCCGGACCCGATGGCGCGTCCACCCTTGTCTTTCGCCGCACACTCCCCGTTGGCGAAGCCGTCTCCGAATGGACGCTTGATCCGGCCTACCCCGCCGACATCCGTGTGCGCCTCACCCTTGTCCCTGCGCGCCCCGGCTGGTTTGCCCTTCCCACGCCCACCCTCGCCGTCCTTGACCCCGCCGACATTGCCTGGGGCATGGTCCCCGGCAACTGGTATGGCAACGCCCTCCAGCCCGACTTCGAACTCTCGCCCGCATACAGCCAGGGAATCCCCTCGCGCCCCTTTCTCGCCGGCGAACGCAACACCATGACACTCTGCCCCCTCATGGAGACCACCGCCGGCCTCACCCTCGCCGTCATCCCCGCCCCCGGCTCCGCCGCGCACCCCTGGGAACACGACAAAAACACCCGCGACCGCCAGCATCTCGCCCTCGCTCTCATGGACCGTTACGGCCAGCCCACGCCCCTCGCCTGTTCCCCCGTTCTCGGGCGCGAAGGCTCCCGCGTCGAACCCGATGAAACCGGAAACGGAAACAAAAGCGGAACCCTGTCGTTTGAATTCCGATACACACTGGCCGCCACCCCGTGGTTTGAGGTTTTTCGCCACGCCGCCGCCGACATTTACCGGTTCTCCGGCATTCTCGAACTCCAGACCTCCCGCGAATCACTCGCCACCCGGCTCGCCCGCCTCCACGCCCTGCTCCGCGACGACCGCCAGTCCGCATGGAAAACCCTGACCCTCCCCGACGGCGCTCTCATCGGTTCCAACGGCGCCAAAACCTCCGACATCGCCGCCATGTGGATGCTCGCCCGCGTCGCGGACGACCCCGTCCTCGCCCGTCGGCTCCCCTTCCTGCGCGCCTTCAAACTCGCCCAGCAACAAACCGCCCCCGGCTTCTTCCAGCACGCCGCCACCGGCGAATATCCCGACCCGCTCACCGGACGCTTCACCGCCGAACGCGGCAACTGGATCGAACCCCTCTTCACCACGTACTACACTCTCCAGGACATGGGCAACATGGCCCTCTTCGAACCCGCCGACGCCACCCTCCGCGAACGCATCCGCCTCGCCGCCGAAAAACTCCTCTCCTGGCAACGCCCCGACGGCTCCTGGCCCGTCGCCTTCGACAGCATCAGCCACCGCCCCGACTTCACCCGCCTGCGCGACCTGCGCCCCACCTGGTACGGCCTCCTCGTCGCCTGGCGCATCCTCGGCCAGGATGCGTACCTGGCCTCCGCCCGACGCGGCGCCGACTGGTTCCTCGAAAACGCCGTCGCTCCCGGGCACTTCCTCGGTGCCTGCGGCGATGCCCTCAACATCTGGGATTTCACGACCGCCTTCGCCGCCCAGGCCCTCCTCGATCTCCACGCCGCCACCGGCGACACCCGCTACCGCGACGCCGCCATCCGCACCGCTCAAATCTATGCCACCACCATCTTCACCCACCCCATCCCCACCCGGGAGAAAAAACACGCCGGCAACACCCCTCGCGAAGACTGGGAACTCACGCAAACCGGCCTCAACGTCGAGCACATCCGCGGCACCGCCATGGGCGGCCCCATCCTGCTCGGCAGCCACGCGCCCCTCTTCGTCCGTATCCACGAATTAACTGCGGACACGCTCTTCCTCGACATGGCCCGTGCCGCTGCCCGCGGGCGCCATCACTTCGTCAACCCCGCCACCGGCCTCTCCGCCTATTACTGGCACACCCTCGGCCACCCCTCCGCCGCCTTCGCCCTCTTCCCCTGGCACGCCGAATGGCAAGTCGGCTGGATCACCGATTACCTTCTCGCCGAAACAGGCCTGCGTAGTGGCGGGAAAATTACATTCCCCGCCGGCTTCGCCACGCCCAAGGTCGGCCCGCATCTCGCCCGCGGATTCGCGCCCGGCAAAATCCACGGCCAGCCGGTCGAACTCTGGTTCGATGCCGGCGCCGTCACCTGCGACAACCCCGACATCGAACACCTCTGCGCGTTCGCCCCCGGGTCCGTCCCACCCGCCGTCGTCCCGCCCGCCGCCGCCTCACCTGCCGCCGCCGCATCCGGACGCGAACTTTTTCTCATGATCCTCAACCAGACCCCGCGTCCGCAGACCCCGGTTGTGCGCACGGATTCCACCCGCACAGTCCGGGGTCATCCCTTGCGCTGGACACGCGCCCGCGTCATCCAGGGCCGGATACACTCCGCCGAACCCGCGACCGGCGAACTCCGTCTCGAACTTCCCCCGTGGGGCCTCGCCGTTGTCGCGCTGACGCTATGACCTCCCCCCCCCGCTGACGCGGGGAAATTAAGAATTAAGAACTGAAGTTACGCGGATCGACCGTAGGGGCTTCGCTTGCGAAGCCCGCGAGGACCTGACCACAACGGGAGATACGCCAATACAGTCCGCCGGGCGCGGGCGTCGCATGCGACGCCCCTACGGCCGATCCGCGTAACTTTAGTTAAGAATCAAGAATCAAGAATCAAGAACGGACGTTACGCAGGCCGGAGGTAGGGGCTTCGCTTGCGAAGCCCGCGAGGCGCTGACGCAACTGGAGATTCGCCAATCGGCGAATACGTCCGCGCCTTGCTGTCCACTCCATGCTCACGGGCAACCTTGCTCGCCAGATACGCCGGAATCGTTCCGGTTTTTATCGCGCGAATGATTTTGGCAATCCTGTCATGATTTTCCAGGTACGCATCCGGAACCTTCGCCAATGCCTGCCGCATTTTTTCAATGTGATCGAGACGCACAATTTTCTCCAGTGCACTTTTGCACGCCTTGGATCGTTGAGGGACAGGCTGGCCGAGCAACTCCAACAAAACGCCCTCGACACATGGCGACAGGGGAATGACTGTCATGTCACGGGAGTTGGGGGGCATTTGATCTTCGTGCGTTTGCGCGCGATCCGTATCCCAAACCAGCAGACGTGTATCATACGAGTCGTTGCCCATTCGCTGGAGGGCGGTTTGGAGAATGTCGCGGTAGGAACCGCCTTTGCAGGCGTGGTGGCGGACGGAAACCTCGCGGTTCCCGAAACGTTCCTTCAGATATTTCACGAACAGATCCCCCATCCCGTCGCGCGCGTCTTCAACGCCGATGAAAACGGCTTTGCGTGACGGACGACGTTTTTGATGCGAATTCATGGGCAAGGCAGGGGGGGGGGGAGGGAGGAAAGGGACGGGGAAGGAAGGGCGATTTTTACAGACGAGGGATGGCGCCAAGTTTGCCCGCATGATACCAGTTCAGCAGATTGCGATCCGCTTTGAAGTCCTCCACGTTGTCGGCCCGATAGACGTCGCTGCTGCCGTCTTCCTGTTTTTCCGTCAAAAACACCTGATCGTGCTCCAGATGGCGGAGCAAATAATCGCAATGACTGACAAGAAGCAGTTGCGAGGTGGTATCCGGTGGCGTCAGGGCCTTGACCAATTCGGGGAGAAGATGCGGGTGGATGCCTCGCTCGATTTCATCAAGGGAAACCACACCGGATTTTGCCGCCACAGGGTAAGCCCCGGCAAAAAGAGCGAGCAAAACACGGGTGCCACCCGACTCATAATCGAATGGGAAACGAGCCGCTTTCAGTCC
>JAISAX010000158.1 GCA_031266495.1 Opitutaceae bacterium | reverse complement strand
CCCCCCCCCCCCCCCCCCCCCCCCCCCCCCCCCCCCCCCCCCCCCCCCCCCCCCCCCCGCGAGAGGTTACTCCTTGGCCCTTTTCAGAGTCGCGAGGTTGTCTCTGGCCAGCTTCATTTCGTTCATGATGAGGTTGGTGTGCTCGAGCAGCTTGGTGCCGGAAGCCGTGATGGTGACGGTGCGGCCGAGGCGATTGAAGAGGCGGGTGCCGAGGTCGCGTTCGAGACCGGCAATCGCATGACTGATAGCGGACTGCGTGAGGTTAAGCTCGCGGGCGGCGGCGGTGAAGCTGCCTACTTGCGTGAGGGTGACAAAGGCGAGCAGTTTGCGGCTGTCGATGATTTGAGTCATGATAGGTTGGTAGCGGAGGTTCGTATTCTGGAACGGGAAAGAAAAAAATGAGCCCGGCTCACTGGAATTTTTTAATAATTAAAGAGACTGTTACAAATGCTGAATGAATGGATCATATTAAATGCCGAGTGGCGTTTTTACGACCGGTACGGCAGAATGGGCGTCTTGATTGTCCGATTCAATTAATATTGCGCACGGAAATTTTTGCCAGTCTTGTGCGCACTTTTTTTCATTTCCGTGCCTGCGTTCCGAATTGATTTTCCGCCCGAACTCCCGATCAGCGCCCGCGCGGGCGAGATCGTCGAGCTGATTGAACATCATCCGGTGCTGATCCTTGCGGGCGAGACGGGTTCGGGAAAAACCACCCAGATTCCGAAGATGTGCCTTGCCGCCGGGCGCGGCCGGGGCGGCCTGATCGCCTGCACGCAGCCGCGGCGTGTGGCCGCGCTTTCGGTTTCGCGCCGTGTCGCCGGGGAACTCGGGGTGGAGTGGGGGCGGCAGGTGGGGTGCAAGATCCGCTTCGACGACCGCACTTCGCGGGATACGGTGATCAAGTTCATGACCGACGGCATGCTGCTGGCCGAGGTGCAGGGTGATCCGATGCTGCGCGCCTACGACACGATCATTCTCGACGAGGCCCACGAGCGCTCTCTCAACATCGACTTTCTCCTCGGCCACCTGCGCACGCTGCGCTTCCGGCGCCCGGAACTGAAAATCATCATCACCTCGGCCACCATCGACACGCAGGCCTTTTCGCATGCCTTCGACAACGCTCCGGTGATCGAGGTCTCGGGCCGCACCTTTCCGGTCGAGGTCATTTATGAGCCGCTCGACGGCCTGGGCGATGACTCCGCCGAGGGCGACGAACCGGAGGCCCGCGCCGAAGCGCTCCACTACATCGACGGCGCGGTCGAGGCCGTGGAACGCATCGTCCGCGAAAGCGCGTCGGACGGCGGCGTCGGTGACATCCTCGTGTTCATGCCGGCGGAGCGCGACATCCGCGAAGCGCGGGAACTGATCGAGGGCCGCCGGCTGCCCGGATGCGAGGTGGTGCCGCTTTTCGGGCGGCTTTCCACTGCCGACCAGCAGCGCGTGTTCGCGCCCTCGCAACGGCGAAAGATCATCGTCGCCACCAACATCGCCGAGACCTCGCTGACGATCCCCGGCATCCGGTTCGTGATCGACACCGGGCTGGCGCGGGTGAGCCGCTACTCGCCGCAGGCGCGCACGCGGCGCTTGCCGATCGAGCCGGTGTCGCAATCGAGCGCCGACCAGCGCAAGGGCCGCGCCGGCCGCGTGGCCGCGGGCGTATGCATCCGGTTGTATCCGGAGCGCGATTACGAGGGCCGCCCCCGGTTCACGCAGCCGGAAATCCAGCGCGCCAACCTCGCCGACGTGATCCTGCGCATGAAGGCCTTCGGCCTTGGCGACATCGAGCGGTTCCCCTTCATCAACATGCCGGCGGCGAAGGCGATCCGCGCCGGCCATGCGCTGCTCGATGAAATCGGCGCGCTGGAAAAACCCGGCGCCGGGGCAGGGGCCGATACGTCCGCGCTCACCCCGCTCGGCCGCGAACTGGCCCGGCTGCCGGTCGATCCCACCGTGGGCCGGATGATCCTCCAGGCGCGCGAGGAAAAGGCCGTGCGCGAGGTGCTCGTCATCGCCGCCGGCCTCTCGATCCAGGACCCGCGCGAGCGTCCGCTCGAGGCCCGCGAGAAAGCCGATGCGGCGCACCGGCGTTTCGCGCATCCCGATTCGGATTTCCTCACCCTGCTCAATATCTGGGATGCGTTTCACGACGAGGTGGACCGCCTCTCGCAGTCGCGCCTGCGCCGTTTCTGCAAGGAGCATTTTCTCGGTTACACCCGCATGCGCGAGTGGCGCGATGTGCATGCGCAACTTCTCGACGTGCTGGGGCAGCGGCGCGACTTCCGGCTCACCTCCGTGTTCGACGGTCTGAAGCCGCACGAAATCTCCCCGGACAAGGAAGCCTTCGGCACACCCGCCTACCGCGCCATCCACCGCAGCATCCTCTCCGGCCTGCTCGGCAACATCGCCTGCCGCGACGACGAGAACGGCGGCTACAAGGGCACGCACGATCGCCGCGTGGCGATTTTCCCCGGTTCGGTGCTTTTCCGCCGTGAGGAAAAGCCGAAAAAATACCCCGCCGCCAACCAGGGGGGGGGGGGGGGGGGGGTGGGGGGGGGGGCCGCCGCCGCCAAACGCGGTCCGCGCTGGCACCCCGCCGCCGAAATCATGGAGACCTCGCGGCTCTATGCCCGCACCTGCGCGCGGCTCGACCCGCTCTGGGCACTGGAACTGGGTGCCCATGTCGTCCGCGTTTCGCACAGCGATCCGTTCTGGAACGTGGACAACGGCCGCGTGCTCGTGAAGCAGCGCACGCGTCTCTACGGGCTCGAACTCGAATCGCGCGCGGTTTCCTACGGCCGGATCAATCCGCCGCACGCGACGGAGATTTTTATCCGCGAGGGGCTCGTCAACGACACGATCACCTGGCCGTTTCCGTTTCTCGAACACAACCGCGCCGTGCGCGCCGAAGTCGAAAGCCTGCTCACCCGCACCCGCGACGCCGGTTACCTCAATCTCGACGAAGCGTTTTTCCGTTTCTACGCCGCACGGCTGGAGAAAAGCCTGAAGGCTGAAAACCTGAAGGCTGAAAAGAAAGCCGGGCAGCCAACCGAAGACGAAACCCATGCGTCCCCCGAAAGCTCCGGATTTCAGCCTTCAGCCTTCAGGTTTTCAGCCTTTCCCCATGGCGTTTCCTCCGTGCAGGAACTCGTCAAGCTCACCCGCGCCCGCGCCGGCGTCGATCCCGATTTCCTCAAAATCGCCGCTGCGGATCTGCGCGATCCGGAAGAACTGCGTGTCGATGCCGAGGCATTTCCCGCCGCCCTCCCGCTGCAAAACACGGCGCTTCCGCTCAACTACGCCTACAAGCCCGGCCAGGCCGACGACGGCGTGACGCTCGACGTCAATATCCGCGACGCCGCCCGCCTCACCCCCGCCGTCCTCGACCGGGCGGTGCCCGGGCACCTGCCCGAGCGCATCGAACATTGCCTGCGCGCCCTGCCGAAGGAACTGCGCCGCGGTTTTGTGCCGCTGGCCGAAACCTCAAAAACCCTCGCCGCCGCGGTCGTCGCCCGCGACCGCCTCACCGGCCGGCGCGAGACCCTCTCCCAATCCCTCGCCGCCTGCATTGCGGAAAAACACGGCGTGCGCATCGATCCCGCGCTCTGGACGGATAACGAGGCCTCCCGACCTCTGCCCGACTACTTGCGCGTGCGCATCCGCGTGCTCGACGACGAGGGCCGGGAAATCTGCGCCAGCCGGGACCTCGCCGAAATCCGCGCCCGCCTCGCCACCCGGGGCCGCGAGGCCAGCCGAAGCGTGGCACTGGAAGACCCGGAAAACTGGCGCCGCGCCCGCCTCCGCTGGGAAAAAGCCGGGCAATCCGCGTGGACCTTCGGCGACATCCCGGCGCGCGTGCCCGTCGGCGATCTGGCCGGCGTGCCCGTATTCGCTTTTCCGGGACTCAAGCCGACGCCGGCCGGCGATGTGTCGCTGCGCCTGTTCAAGACGCCCGAAGCCGCGCAGGCCGCCTCGCGTGAAGGCGTCGCCCGGCTGCTCGAACTCCATCTGCGGCACAAACTCGCCTGGTTGCAAAAGGACCTGCGCCAGCTCCGTGAACTCGGCGCGCTCACCGCGACGCTCGTCTCGATGAACCAGCTCCAGGACGACGCGATGGCGATGTTGCAACGCTGGCTCTGCGACCCGGCGCGAGTGAACAAAAGCCTGAAGGCCGATGGGCTGAAGACTGTAAATCTTCCGCTTCTGCTCTCCGCCGCGGATTTCACCGCCGCCGCCGCGAAAGCCGAGGATGACCTGCGCGGCCTCGTGCCGCGCCTGCTCGATCTGCTCCGCGAAATCCTGACGCTGCGCCAGGCGCTGCTCGTGCATCCGCAGCCGTACCCGGGGCTCGAAACGGATCTCGCCGCGCTGCTGCCCCCCGGCTTCCTGCGGACGACGCCGTGGCCGCGCCTCCGTCATCTGCCCCGCTATCTGAAGGCGATGAAACTGCGAGCCGGCCGCTGGCGCCAAAACACGACCAAGGACGCCGAGCGCGCCCGCGCCCTGTCGCCCTATGTGATCGCCGCGGTCCGCGGCGACGGGCTCGCTGCCGACGCGCGCGAGACCCTGCGCTGGCTGGTCGAGGAATTGCGTGTGAGCCTCTTCGCGCAGGAACTGGGCACCGATGGCCCCGTCTCGACGGTGAAACTCGACCGGCTGCTGGCGGCCTGGCGGCAGGGAAAAACCGCGGCAGCCGGCGACGGCCCGGCAGGCGGCGCCCCCCCCTCCGGCGGACCGGTCCCGGCGACGCCCTCACCGGCTCCCTCGCCGTCTCCGGTGCCGAAACCCTCGCCGATCGTGGCCGCGCCGGTCGTCCGCCCGGCGGAGAAAAAATCGCCGATGAAGAGTTTTGGCGCGCTCGACACCCTCTTCCGCCGCTGAGCCGGAGGGCAAGGCGGGCAGGCCGGAGCGCCCCCCGGCGCAAGCGCAACCGTTCCGGCCACGGCGCGAACCCGTTTGCGCACTCTTTTGGGGAGTGTAACGGATGTTGCGCGAAGCGTCTGCCTTTTGTGCGCGGCCTTCTTGCCTTTTCCCGGCCACTCCGCTCGATTGGCCGAAGTACAACTCTTCCCATGGCTCAACAATCTTCCTTGCTCAAAAAGCTCCTCGTTCTGCTTTGCCTGGTAGCGGCGCTCGTCGTCGTCGGGCTGGTGGTTTTCGGCATGTACCTCGGCCCGATCATCAAGAAGGGCGTGAATACGGCGGGGCCGCGCCTGACCGGCACGCGCGTCGAACTCGAGTCGGCCAAAGTGTCGCCGCTGGCCGGCGGCGCCAGCCTGAGGGGGCTGTTCGTCGGCAACCCGGAGGGGTGGAAATCGGACAAGGCGTTTTACCTCGGCGAAATCCGGATAAAGTTGAGCCCGGCGTCGTTGCTCGGTGATGTGGTCAACATCGAGGAAATCTACATCGACCGGCCCGAGTTCGTTTACGAGAAGAGCCTCACCGGCTCCAACATCAAGGACCTGCTGGCGCAGATCGAAAAAAACACCGGGGGCAAGTCGCCCGCCGAAGCGCCGACGCCGACGCCGTCCGGACCCGGACCCGGACCAGGCGCCGGTCCGGCCAGGAAATTTATCGTCAAGAGCTTCCGGCTCCGGAACGCCAGGGTAACGCTCGCCTTCGGCGAGCGGGGGGCCGAAGTGAGCCTGCCGGCCGTTTCGCTGCACGACCTCGGGGTGAAGGAAGGCGGCATCACCTCCGACCAGCTGGCATCGGCCGTTCTCAAAAAGGTGCTGGCCGATGTGACGGCCGCTGCGGTCGATGGTCTGGCAAACATGGCGAAGGCGGTGGTCAGCAGCCCGGCCACGGTCACGGCCGAGGAAAGCGTGCAGCAGGCGAAGGACAATGTGAAGAAGGGCCTCGACGATGCGAAGGCCAGGGCCCGGTCGATCTTCGGCGGGTCGAAGTAAAACCGGCTTGAAACGGCTGCCCGTCCCCGATTCCCCGATTCCCTGATTTTTACACAAAGTTCGCAAAGATCGCGAAGGCTGCAGAGCGAAGAACTCCGCGAGGATTGCGAGGAGCGCGAGGTTGTCATTTCGGGTTTCCGGGACAGGGCTGTTCCTTTGGTTCGTTCCTTTGGTTCGTTCCTTCGCGCCTTTTGCGATCTTTGTGTGAAAAATCAGACCCCCGGTTTACTCCACGTTGGCGATCTGTTCGCGGATGCGTTCGAGTTCGTTTTTTTGTTCGATGATGGCGCGGGCGATTTCGAGGTCGTTGGCTTTGCTGCCGATGGTGTGCACCTCGCGGCCGATCTCCTGCAGGATGAACTCGGCCTTCCGGCCGATCTCGCCGCGGCTTTTGAGGTGCGCCTCGAATTGCTGCAAATGGCTGCCGAGCCGGGTCAGTTCCTCGGCGATGTCGCAGCGGTCGGCAAAAAGCGCCACTTCCCGGAGTACGCGTTCGTCGCTCACGTCGAGGTCGAGCCCGGCCTCGCGCAGGCGGCGCAGGAGGTTCTCACGGTACGCGGGGGCGACTCGCGGCGCGCGTTCACGGATGGCGGCGAGGTGGCCGCGGAGTTTTTCGAGCCGGGCGAGGGAATCGGCGAGGAGCGCGGCGCCTTCCTTTTCGCGCATCGCCACGAAGGCGCGCAGTGCTTCGTCGAGCGTGGCCAGCACGGTCTCCTGCACGGAGGCCGCTTCGGGGAGGCCGGAGTCGCGGCGCCGGGCGCTGACGATTTGCCAGAGGAGTTCGGCGGTCGGCGCGAAGGGCACGCCGGTGCGTTCGGCGAAGGCGCGCAACTGGCGCAAGGTGGTCTCGGCGGCGGCTTCGTCCCACGTGGCGGCGGCGGCTGCTGCTGCTGCTGCGCCGGTGGCGGTGGCGGCGGCGGCGGCGGTGCTCGCGGTGAGTTCGACGCCGACGTGGACTTTTCCGCGCACGGCGTATTTGCGGATGGCTTCGCCGAAGGCCGGCTCCAGTTCTTCCCATGCGCGCGGGAGGG
>JAISAX010000246.1 GCA_031266495.1 Opitutaceae bacterium | reverse complement strand
CCGGGCGCGCTGATGCGCGTCGGGCGGCGGGGACGCCGCCCCTCCGGGTTGCGGACGGGGCACCCGCGCCACGGGTGGACGCGGGCGGCGATCGGGCGGACACGGGGGGAACGCCCGGCGAGGCGGGGAGAACGCTTACCATTTAACATTAAACACTTAAGTTTTCCGTGGCGCAGTTCTGGAGATGGCGTGATAGATGCAGAACCAGCCGTGCTCCGTGCGGAGCGGAACCGCTCCCACGCCTGCCTTGCAACGCGCCAGGGAGCGTCGGGCAGCACGACAGGGCGGGCCTCTCCCCAGTGGATCAGATCCGGCGAAGATGCGCCCGCCGCCATCGATATCCTGCGGACGCTCCAAGCGGGCGTAACGACCGCGGATTTTTTGGGGGAACAGGGCGGCGTTGCGGTTGGAGGGGACGGAGAGTTCGCCGACGGCCTCGAAATCACGGAAGTCGGTTGTTTTTGAAATACCGATACAACTTCCGTAGCAGCCGAGCCAGCTTGCGTGGGTTACGTGGTAAACGCCTTCGTCGGGCATGGGCGTGATGCGCATGTCGAAGCGGTTGTGCAGCCAGCGTTTTTCCGTGTCGCGCAGCGGGTAGTGAATCGGTTCGCGCCCGATGTCGAAGTGAACGCCGTCGCCGGAGGTGGCGACGGTTGAGGCTCCGGATGCGAATCGCGGCGGGAAAAGCTGGCCCGCGCGTGTTTCCCGGATTGGGGATGGAGCAACTCAAGTGTTTCGGTTTCCATAAAAAATCAGGGGTATCACGCCGGCCCGGCGGGAGCTGACCAAGGCGTGTCGCGGGTGGCGCTGACGTGGCGCAAGGTTTCGCCTTCGGACCATTCGGCGTCGAACTGGATGCTGATGGGCAGGCCGTCGGGATAGGCCTGGCAGCGTTGCACAACCTCGGGGACGAGTCCGCCAACCTTGTCCATGGGCATGAGCAGGCCGGTGAGGAGATGGCCGTCGTTGGTGTTGCCGCGCTCCTCGACACCGTAGGAAATGACGCTCATGTCGTCGGGAATGCGCAGGCCGGCGCTCTCCAGTTGCGCGATCAGTTCGCGGGCAATGGCGTTGGCGACACACACAATGGCGGTGGGACGGGGTCGCGTATTCAGAATCTCACGGCAGCCGCGGCGGACGGCTTCGGACAGGGGGCAACTGCGCCAGTCGCGTTCGACCAGGCTTACCGGCCAGTTGGTCACGCCGCCGTGTCCGCAGGCGAGATAAAGCCACGAGGCGTAGCGTGTGCCGTGTCCGGAATGGGCGAGCCAGTCGGCACTGTGTTCCTTGTCGAATTCCTCGTCCGGCACGAGGAAGGAGGCGTGCCGGTCAAAAATGCCCAGCCAGCCGATTTGCCGGTGCCCCGCCGCGTGCAGGCGGTCGGCGGCGAGCGCGGCGGCGCGGGCTTCGTTGAAAAATACCGAGTTGACGCCGCGCTGAAAATCGTGGCCCACGGTGTAAATGACAGGCGCGACGGTGCGCAGCGCGTCCACCCAGCGGGTCGGGTAGGGTTCGCTCAGTATGATGCCGTGGATACGCGACGAGTTTCCCAGAAACTCCAGCATTTCGGAGAGAGTCGTAAAGGACTCGGCCAGCACTTCGCCGCCGGTGCTGGCGAGGGCGCGTTCCAGACCGGAAACCATGTCGTTGCGATAAAAGGCCGACTCGCCGCGGTCGGGCACGCTGATGGTGGGGCAGAGCAGCCGCAGGCGATGTTCCCCGCCGCGCGCCCTTTTGACAAAGGGCGGGAACAGGCGTTCGCGCGAGGAGAGGTACCCGAGTTCCTCGGCCTTGCCGCGCACGCGCCGTCGCGTCTCGTCGCTGATGCGTCCGATGCCGCGCAGGGATTTTGAGACGGTCATCGGTGTCACGCCGAGTTCGTCGGCGATGGTCTTGAGCGTGGGTCGGGTCGCGGGCCGGGATAGTGGACGCAGGTTTTTACGTGTGCGTTGCATGGCGGGGTCTTGGTGGTGGTGATTAGTGGCAAACGGTTTTTCGGAAAGCCATCGCCTGTATCGCCTGTTCAGGATATTTTAGGGCACCTTGAAAAAGTCGTTTTAACCGCGAAGGCAACGCGAATAGACGCGAATCCGGAAAGAAGATAACAAGAGCAGGTCTTCTTGAAAAACATTCGCGTTCATTCGCGTCTATTCGCGGTTGGTTCGTTTGTCTGGAAAAAGGAGTTTTTCAAAGTGCCCTTTACTCATTACTCACTCGCCCGGATGTGCTTCGCGGCCTCTATCATGGCATAAAAGTTTTCCACAGGCACATAATCGGGAATCGAGTTGCCCGAACCCAAACCATATCCTTTGGCCGCTTTTCTGAAGCGTGTGCCTTCCTGCACGACAAACTCGAACACTTCGTCCGGTTTTTGCAGGATAAGGTGGTTCATATCAATGCCGCCAAAAAGGCCGATCCGGCTGCCGTATTTCGCAATCCATTCGTCGTAGGGGGCGATTTTATCCTCGTTTGAATGTTTCGCATCTATGCCGACCGTGTTGATAAAATCCTCCATGACGGGAAAAATGTGCCCGCAACTGTGCAACAGGAATTTTTTCCCGTGCGAATGCACCAGATCCACAATCCGTTTGTGCTGCGGGATGATATGCGTCCGGACGACTTCCGGCGGCAGCAGCATGGAGGAAGCGAATCCCAAATCGTCGCCCATGCGGCAAAACACGAACAGGTCGCCATAGTGTTCCAGCATCCATGTCCATAGCCTGACGTACAAGTCGCCGATTTTCGCATACAGATCGCCCACCAGTTCAGGCTCGTCGCAAGTCAACAGGCACAGTGGTTCGTAGCCAACCAGGTCTTCGCTCGCTTCGAAAATACCGTAGCCGCACCCGCCGTACGCTTTCATCCCGGCGGGCAGCACATCGCGAATGGCGTCAAGTTGCGGCGCATACGTGCGCTTGAAAAGCGCGGGAATCTCCTCCCACGGGAACGCCTCGAAATCCGCCCTGTTCTGGATCGGTCCTTTCCGTCCGCCCATGATGGCTCCGTGATCGGGAAAAATGCTGCAGACAGGCGCTTCGTAATCGAAGGCATCGTACGTATTGTTTTTCCAGAAATTGATGATCGTCCCGAAATAGTCGCGAAGCCCCGGCGCATCCGCAGGCAATAGCAGCTCCCTCCCGAGCGCCCTGGAGATGAAAGGAGAGTCTATGTGATGCTCATACAACGGCAAACAGGCGGGTCTCTCGTTATGGAGCACTTTTACTATATTCGTGTAATCAGGCTGGAATGGTTTTTTTGCAATAACATTCATGGACAGGTGGAAGGTTTGTTTTGGCAAAATTTCGACAACGGACTACGCCGCCGGTTTTATCAAGTGGCAACTGTTTTCAGAGACGGAACGGATGTTACGCAGAGGAGGGTTTTGATGCCGAACCGATCCCGGACCGGCTGCCACGCGTAACATCAGGACGGAATTACGTCTATCTCCTGGACATTTTTTCATAGGCTTCGTTGTAGCACAGCACATTGTCCACCGGAGTGTTGGCGGGGATGTGGTTCCCCACCGCCATGAAGAAACCGGGGTATTTTTTCCCGATGTCCATGCAGCGTTTTACCTCGGCCCGGATTTCCTCCTTTGTGCCGGAAAGCAGAATCCGGGTGTCCGCATTGCCTATGAACGAATGGGTCTTGCCGTATTTTTCCGCGATGTAGGCCATGTCGGTGGTGGGTTCCATGACAAAACCGTTGACACCCGCCGCCGCAATGTCGTCAACAAACCGGGTATAGGTTCCGTCGGAAGTATATATGATGATCTTCCCCGCCTCATGGAGGGGCGCGAAGTATTTCCTGTAATTGGGAAAGACAAAACGCCGGTACCAGTCCGGGTGAATAAAAGCCCCTTGGGTCCAGACAATGTCGTCGTGGACCATCACCACGGGCGCTTCACTTTTGGCCAGGGCGTTGAAATATTGTTGAATCCAGCCGGCGTAACGGTCGGTGAGAGCGCCAAAGGCTTCCGGGTCCGTACCGGCGGCGGTGAGCAACATATCCCAGCCGAAGATGGCGATCAGGCCGGAAATACAGGTTACGTAGATCCCGGTCATGTTCACCGCGTCGGGGTTGTCCTCACAGTTCTGCCGGTACGCGGCGTTGAAGTCCGCTATGGCCTTTTTTTCATCCACCGGGCCGTAGAGTTTCCAGGGGTCCATCCCGAGGGCTTCTTCGGGATCATCGTACAAGGCTCTCCCGATGGTGCGGTAATCACCTCCGCCATCGGCATACACGGCGTGTCCCATATCGGTGCGCCTTGTCCCGAAAGCGCTCTCGTTGGTGAGGGTGGACCATACGAAATCATAATTGAAGGCTTTGATCAGCGCCCGGGATGCCCGTTGTCTGGTTTCAGTATCCGACCGGCTGGTTACATCGATACCCGTAACCCGGCGGATAAGCTCCCAGTGGCCTTCAAGGGAATATTCGGTCCGCGGCACCCGGGGGGGCATTTTGAGTTTCAAGGCATCAATACCGTCCTGATATGACATATATACTACTCCTTTATTAATACTGTCCGTGGGGGGCGCATCTCAATTTCTGGGCAGGCAGTAAGCAAAGCAGTGGAGCGGG
>JAISAX010000242.1 GCA_031266495.1 Opitutaceae bacterium | reverse complement strand
GGGGAAATCTCGCCGGGCGCCGTCCCCCCCCCCCCCCCGTCGCCCCTGTCGATACCCGTCGATACCCGTCGAACCGCGCAGCATCAGTTGTTAACCTGAATTAACCTGAACGCATTCGTCCGGAAAGACGCGCGCATGACAAAAACAGAGCTTTCGCCCTCCGAATCCCTCCCAACGCCACATCACAGCCGAACCGATGGTCACCATCAATCCAGAGCCTTCCTTTGGACAGGATCGTTGTACCACGCCTTCCGACGAGATCCCGGTTGCCCCCGCCATCCTGCAATGGTCCGGATTGCAGAACCTGATCACACTCTTCCCCGGCCTCTCCTGGATCGAAGACAAAACCGGGCGAATCCTCCTCTCCGGCAACCCCCTCCCCGGCCACCACTGGCCCCTCCCGGAGCCCACCCTGGCGTACATCAAAAAATCCCTCCAGGAGCGACCCGCCAGTTGTCCGGTTACCATACCCGACCGGCACGGCCATCCCGTCGCCCTGCGGGCCACGGCGTATCCACTTCCCTGTTTCGACCACCATGAACTGCCGCTCCGGCTGATCTTCCTCTGTCCGCCCGCGAAGGAACCGGACGGGAATCGCGCCATCATTGCCGCCCTCGTCGCCAGGCTCCTCAAGACGACTCTCGCCGAGACGCAGCGATCCTGCTCCAGACTCACCCCGCAACAACAGGCGATTTACCAGGACTTGTCATGCGGACACCGTTACAAGGAAATCGCCGCGCGCCTCGGCATCTCCCACCTGACGGTCCGCGTGCAAATCACGCGAATGCGCAAGGTTCTCGGTTCCGTCCTCATCCCCATCCTCCGGCGCTCCCGTTAACCTGAATTAACTCCGCGATACTCGTCTGTTGCCGTCCGATCCCCGGATATTTCCGGCTCTTACGTGGAGGGAAGCGCTGCCGCTCCCTCGCGTAATTCCCGACAAATAACCATCCATCTACAAATTAATGAAAAAGGTTAAAAAACACCACATCCGCGCCGCCCTTGCTGCCGTATCCATCCTGGGAATCTCGCCCTGGACATTCGCCGCCACCTCGGCACCCAATTCCGACACCAGCTTCGCGGATTCGGTCGCGGCGCTCGAAGCGCTCGCTCCCGGCGGAGGGGCGGGGCTCCCGGCCGGCATCCAGGCTGCGCTTGACCGGCTCACGGGCATCGTCACCACCGAGCAAACCGCCTGGGACCAGGCCCAGACCGACATCGCCGCGGCCCAGGCCGCCGTTGACGCCGCCAATGCCATCGGCGATACCACCGCCGCCGCCGCCGCCCTTGCCCAACGTCAGGCTGCCGAAACCGACGCCATCGCTGCCAAGGCCAAAATCGATCTCGTCAACGACGCCATCTTCGCCGCCGACACCGGAGCCGTTGCCGTCGCCCAAAAGAACGCCGATGATGCCGCCGCCGCCGTCAAGGCCGCGGCCGATGCCTACAAGCAGGGCACGCAGAACGTCGGCGGACTCCAGAATGTCATTGATACCGTCAACGGACTTCCGTCCGGCGATCCTTCCGTGCAGGACGCCGCCGTCGCCACCGCTCTCGGCACCTACGACGGTGGTTCAGGGGATCTTGCCGCCATTGCCGATCTCGCCAACGCCACTGCGCAGGCGCTCAATGACCTTCCCCCCATCTCCGACGCCAACAAGCAGACCGCGCTCGACACCGTGCTCAACGGCTCCTGGGAACGCGAAGCCATCATGGGCAACGCCGATTCCATCGCCGCCAATACGCAAGGCATCGCGACCAACGTGCAGGACATTGCGACCAACACGCAGGATATCGCGACCAACGCACAGAACATCGCGACCAACGTGCAGGATATTGCGACCAACGCGCAGGACATCGCCCAAAATGCCAGCGACATCGCCGCCAACGCGCAAGCGATCGCAGACGAGGCCTCCACCCGCGAAAACCTCATTCGCCGGGACGCCGACGGAGCGATTCACATCGGCAACAATTCGCTCATCACCAACGAAGTCGGAGGCGAGCAGCAACTCTACGCCCAGGACGCCGGTGGCAACGCCATCGACATCAACGTCACCAACGGCAGCCAGCTTCGCCAGGACGGCGTGCTCGTCGCCACCGTGGACGACGTGGCGACCGAAGCCACCCGCGCCACCACCCGCGAAAACCAGATCGAAACCGACAGCATCGCCCGCGACACCGCCCTCGGCGTTCGCATTGACGACGAGGCCACCGCCCGCATCGCTGCCGACACCGCCCTTGGCATTCGCATCGACGACGAAGCCGCCACCCGCACCGCCGCCGACAACGCTCTCGGTGTCCGCATCGACGACGAGGCCGCCACCCGCGCCGCCGCCGACAGCCGGTTGCAGGCCAACATCGACGCCACCCGCATCGACCTCCAGGCCAGCATTGATGCCGAATCGGCGCGCGCGCGCACCGTGGAAGCCGCCCTCGACAATCGTGTGACCAGTCTCGAAGGCCGCACCTCCGCCCTCGAAGCCCGCACCGCCCGGAACACCCGCGACATCAAAACCCTCCGCCGGGGCATCTCGATGGCCGCCGCCCTCCAGACGCCCGTCATCGGCGAAGGCAAAAACAACGCCGCCAAAATCGGCGTCGCCTACTTCGACGGAGAAACCGGCCTCGCCGCCGGTTACGCCCGCCGCCTCAACAGCGCCGTGACCGTCAACGCCGAAGTCGCCACCACCGACGATTTCGACGACGTCATGGCCCGCGCCGGCGTGAACTACACCTGGTAACCCGGCCGGCGCGCGCGAAAAGAGCCCGCCCCTATGCGAATCATGCGGCCGGCGGACGCGCCTTTTACGGCGTCCGCCGGCCTTTTCGCACCCGAACCTCCTCCGTCTCACGGGCCCCGTGTATCCGGTTATTCAACACATTCTCCTCCGGTTGCCGTCCCCGGGAGCCGCCCTGATCTTGCCGGTCGCCGCCGCCGCCGTCGTTTGCCCGGCCGCCGCGCCGCCTCCGCCGCCGGTCCCGCCTCCCCATGTCATTTTCCGCCCCGTCTTTCTCACGGCGGATTTCGCGCACTATGCCGGCATGGCCTTCCGGCTCAAACACCCGGCCGCCGCTCGCCACTACCTCGTCACCAGCCATTCCCTCTTCGGCCCCGCCGCCCACCTGGACATCCAGATGACGCCCGATGACATTGCCCGCGTGATCGTCGCCGCCATTGGCGTCTCGTGCACCGATCCGTCCGAACTCGTCATTGCCCGCCCTTACGTTCACGTGTCCCATGCCCGGCCTTCCGATGAAAACGGCTCCGGGGACGACCTTGCCCTTTTCGAGATTTCCTCCTCCTCCGGTGGCGGCGCGCCGGCGCTCACGCTCGACCCCGCCCCGCCTGTCAAGGGCGACCGTGTCTGGATATTCGTCAAACATCCCGGGAAATCCGTCGTCGCTCCGGAAGCCGCCGTCATCGCATGGGTATCCGGCGGGGAAATACGTTACCTGATCGACGATCCCGGCGCCGATCTGCGTGGTTCCACCGGCGCTCCGCTTCTTTCCGGAGACGGACACGTGCTCGGCATCCATCTCGGCACCTTCACCGCCAAATCCGGACGCCTATACGGCTATGCCTGTCCCGGCGCATCCATCCATCGAATACTGGAACCCGGCTGGACGCCTCCCGCTTTCCCGCTCCGCCCTTTGCCGTAGCCCGCACGTTTCGCGTGCTTCCGGCCCGCGGCGCCCGCGAACGAGGGGGAGCAACCCGAAGTGGAGTCAGCACAGTCCCGAGTGATGGCACACCCGGAGAGGGATTTTTTTACACAAAGGTCGCCAAGGTCGCGAAGAAGAAGACCATGAAGATCAAGCGAACAAGCAAGGGAGCGTTGCGGTAGCTTTGCTGTCTTCCTTCGCGACCTTTGCGACCTTTGTGTAAAAATTCCGGAGATTCCGGAAATCCCGGAATCCTGTCCTGCTGACCCGTTTTTGCGCCTGCCTGCGGGTCTGCCGTTGCTGCCACCAGCGTTTCTGTACCCGGGAGCAGGGTTTCTGTCCCCGGGGACAGACGTTCTATCCCCGGGACCAGAAGTTCTATCCTTGGGGACAGAACTTCTATCCTTGGGGACAGAAGTTCTGTCCTCGGGAACAGGAGTTCTATCCCCAGGGACAGAAACCTTGGTCCCGGGTACAGAAACGCTGTACCCGGGAACGCAGCCGGCGTTGCCCGGTGTGAACCCTCCGCGCGCAGGCGCGAGCACTCCCTTTGCCGGGCCACGCCGGGCGCACCCTGCGCCGGGCAACGCGCCGGCCACCCGACACATAACCCGCAACATCTACCAGGCATAATGAAAATCACACTACAGAACAACTACGGTGGCCCGCTGCGGCGGGCGCTGCTCGCTTTCGTTCTCGCGGCTGCCGCCGCCTTTTCGGCCTCGCCCGCTACCGCCGCAGGCACATGGAGCATCACGAGCGTCCAGCAGGTACCGAACGCTGAAGAACGCTAAAACCAAACCCCCTGTATTGTATTATCTTAGCGTTCTTTAGCGTTCTTTAGCGGTCCCCCCCCCCCTTCTGTCTGATCACTTTGTCCAAATTGAACAGGTTATTCCCTTACAGTTCCTTAGTCATCAGTATTCGTTTATTGTTGTAACCGAAGTTACGCGAAGCCGGAGCGGCGGCCTTTTCCGCTTCCGGAACCTGATCGTGACGTTTTCCCCCCCGCGTCCTCGACAGGCCGCGCTATCGGTGCACCTTGGCGAAAAAGGAAACCGGTACGGATACTCGATGACAGAAAACAAAACCTTCCCGCACTTCATCCCGTTACAACAAAAACATGATGACGAAGCCGCTCCCGGCGGCTTCCCCCGGAAGGGACGCCGCTCGTTCCCGTTTGCTTTCTCGCTGCTGGTGACGGTGATCGTCGCCGCCTTGCTGGTGTTTGTCGTCGAAGTGGTGGCCCGCGGGTCCTTTCGCCGGACGCTGCCGTTTTTCCTGTCCACCTGGCGCCCGTGGTGGACGACTATCCTGCTTTTCGCGCTGCTGCTGTCCGGGCTCGATGCCTTGCTGGGCCGGGCGCACCACGCGCTGCTCGTGATCGCGCCGCTGATGGTGCTGGCCGCCTGGCTGTGCCACCAGAAAACCCTCTATCTGGGCGACCCGCTTTATCCGACCGATTTTCTCTACGTGCGGCAGGTCCTTGACCTGATGCCGCTCCTCGCCCGCGACCGGCCGGGCGCCGTCGCCGCCGCCGCCCTCGGGCTGGCCGGCGGCGTCGTGTTCGTGGTCCTTGCCTGGGTTTTCTGGCGGCGGCGTTTCCCGCTGCTGCCGATGCGTCACCGCGCGGTGCGTCTGCTCATCGCCCTGCCCGTTCCCGGTCTGCTCGGCCTGCTCATGGATTACTCCAGCTATTCCCGGGTGCGCGACCGCCTCAACATCTCCCCGATGATGTGGGACCAGAAGGAAAACTACTCGCACAACGGCTTCACGCTCGCCTTCGCCCTCAACCTTCCGATGGCCAGGCTTTCGGCGCCCGCCGGCTATTCGGAGGCGACGATCCACGCCCTCACCCTCACCTCCCCCGGCAGCGCCCCTGCCGCCCCCGCCGCCACCCCCGCCACGGTTCCCGCCGAACCGCCCGACATCATCATCGTGATGAACGAGTCGTTCTGGGATTCCACCCGCCTGCCGGGCGTGACCCTTGAGCCCGATCCGGTGCCGACCGTGCGCGCGCTGCTTTCGGGCCATGTCTTCTCGCCCGAATTCGGCGGCATGACGTCCAATGTCGAGTTCGAGGCGCTCACCGGTTTCTCCAACGCGTTTCTTCCCTGCGGCAGCATCCCCTACCAGCAGTACATCCGCGGCCCCGTGCCATCGCTCGCCCGTTTCCTGAAAGAGCGGGGCTACGCCACCTGCGCCCTCCATCCCAACAACGAATGGTTCTGGAACCGCAAGGCGGTTTACACCGCGTTCGGGTTCGACGAATTCCTCTCCGGGGAGACGCTGCCCGCCCCCGCCCTCGAAAAGCGCGGCCCGCTCGCTTCCGACGCCGCGCTCACCGAAGAAATCATCCGCCGGGCCGGCCGGGCCGAGGAACCGTTTTTCTTTTTCGCCGTCACCCTGCAAAACCACGGTCCCTACGAACCGCACCGCTATCCCGACAACACGATCCGGGTCGAGACCTCCGCCGACGAGGAAACCCGCGAATCCATCGCCAGCTATGCGGAGGGCACGGCCGACGGCGACCGCGGGCTGGCCCGCCTCGTCGAGTGGGCGCGCGGGCGCCAGCGCGAGACGATCATCGTCTTCTTCGGCGACCACCTGCCGCCGCTCGGCCCGGTTTACGTCAACACCGGCTTCATGCCCGGACGGGTCGCCAGCCGCGACGAAACGCCCGACGACATGACAGTCCAGCACGAGACGCCGCTCGTCATCTGGTCCAGCCGCACGGGCCCGGCCGCCGGTGTCGGCACGATCAGCCCGGCGCTGTTGCCGCTCCAGGTGCTGCGCGCCGCCGGCATCACCCACCCCTGGTACACCGGATTTCTCGGCGCCGTCCGGGAGCGTTACCGCGTGATCGATCGCAACCTTCTCATGGCCGCGGATGACACGCCGTCGGGCGGCCCGTGGCAGAGGGAGGAGATCGACCCGGTGCTCGCCGGGTATCGCCAGTTGCAGTACGACATGATGTTTGGCGAAGGCTACGCCGCCTCCGCCTGGTTCCCGGAAATGCAGGCCACACCCGCGCCCATCCGCATTTCGGGATGCGCACCATGAAGATCGTCCCGGCACTTCATGATCGACCTCCCGCGCCCGGCCACCTTGCCTGTGGCGCTTATGAAAGTCGTACTGGCGGAAAAACCCTCGGTCGCGCGCGACATCGCGAAACACCTCGGCGCGACCCGCCGCGGCCAGGGCTTTCTTGACGGCAACGGCTGGACCGTCACCTGGGCCT
>JAISAX010000832.1 GCA_031266495.1 Opitutaceae bacterium | reverse complement strand
CGAGCGTGGCGGCGGCGGCGACAATGGCGGCGGCGGTCTTTGGCTCGGGGATGGCGGATGTCACGTTGATGTCCGAGAAGTAAAAGGGGAGGGCGTTGGTCCCGGTGGAATTCCGCTGGGCAATCGTGACCGCTCCGTAGGGCGTGCCTGTCAGGGTTGCGGCGAGATCGTATGTTGTGGTCAGCAAGACGGTGCTTCCGCTGTAGAGGGTTGCGGTTGCAGTCACCGACGAGAGACGCAATTCGACGCGGCAGGCGGTGTTTGTGGCGAGTTGGCCGCTCACGGATGTCGCGGCAAACAGGGTGTTCGCTCCGACGGGAGAGCCTGTCATGATGGCGATTGTTATGGTGTCCGTGGTGGCGCCGTCACCGACGACGGCATAAATCCCCGATATGCTCGTGGAGTCAGTGACGTCGGCGCCGGAGGAAAAACCGATGAAGAAGCGGTTGCCGTTGTTCAGGATGCCGCTGCTTGCGTTGCCAGTGTTGGGGGTCACGACGGTGGCGGATGCCGCGTAGGAAATTCCGGATACGTCAAATGCCAGGCCGGATACCGGATGGGAAATCCCGGCGCTGTTGCCGGACCTGTCGGAGACGGTCGTGGGTGTTGCGTAGGTGGTGGTGTCAATGGCATCCACCCAGCGGAGGATGTTCCAGCCGCGTTCCGTGAGCTGGTCGTTCGTGGCGCCGGTGGCGGCGAGGTTTTCCGAGAAGAGCGGTTCGCCGGCAGCGGAGGCAACAGCCGCCGCAAAGATGACGGCGAGGACAGGAAGGCGGCAGGAGGCAGCGGTTTTTGTTTTCATATGTTTGTCTGGTTTTGTTGGTGGTGAATGCGTCTCGCGGGTGTGTTGACACGATTGATACGAGGCATGTCAGCGCGAGACGTGACGTTGTCCTTTCTTTTTCCGCGGAAGGGCTGTTCGCAAAAACAATTTTATTTTCGCCGTTAAATGGCCGGGCACGACGAGGCCGTTTAACGAGGAAAACTGCGGCGGGATTGTCCGGACAAAGGGAACCGTTACTTCGGGAGACATCATGAACACTCTTGCAAAAACCTCCCGCCACTCCCGCCGCTCCCGTTGGTCCCGTTTCCGCTTCCGGGCATTCACGTTGGTCGAGTTGCTCGCTGTCATTGTCATCATCGGCATACTTGCGGCGATCCTGTTGCCTGTCATCGGGCGGGTGAGATCGGCGGCACGGAAGAGCACGTGCATCTCCAACCTGCGCCAGATCGGCGTCGCCACGTATTTGTATATCGAGGACAATCAGGGCCGGATGCCCGACGGGGGCCGGGGAAGCGCGGTGTCGCCAGCCGAGTGGCTTCCGCAGGATACCCGCAACGCGCGCTGGCCCCACCAGTTGCAGCCTTATGTCTCGGCCCGGAATCCGCAGGGTTACCAGAATCCACTCTTTCATTGTCCGCTGACCGAACCGTCCATCTATACGCAAAACATCGACCCGGGACGGGGTTGCTATGGCATGAACAAGCGACTCATCGACGCCTTGCCTTCCGAACAATATTTTCGCAGCCAGCGCGATGTGCCGGCGGGCATGCCTTACAACCAGATCAGCAATCCCTCGCGGTTTCTCTACCTGGCGGAAAAGGCGGCGCTGGATGCGTCCGTGACCGGACCCACCCTGAAATATCAGGGCACGTTCCCGAATCTGACCGGCGGCCTCCACCCCGAGGTGCCGGATGGCATCGCACGCAATCACGACGGCATCGCCCTGCACCTGATGGCGGACGGTCATGTCGTGGCGCTGAAGGACTGGATCGGCGCCGGTGCGTATCTGCCCTGATAGTACGATCACAGGCGGAAGCGCCGGGACCGGCATCAAAACATCAAAACCCTCTTCGGCGTAATAATACCAGGTATCAAGCAACGGCGCTATTGCTACTCTCTTCCGCCGCGGCCATCCGTCGAAGTCACCGGACCAAATTGTCCGGAAAACAACCTTACGCTCGAAATCATCATGAAAAACACACGTCTTGGCGGCATCTTCCTTGCCGCCCTTGTTCTCGCCTCCGGTGCTTGCGCCGGAGTTTCAGTTGCTCTCACCGGTATTGGTTCTCCCGGTACGGTGGACGCGGCTCCGGTCGACAACGTCTTCGCTTCGACTGAACGCACCACAAATCTCGCCGGGGAGCCTGTCAACCAGGCGCTCGGCTGGAGAAATGATCCGTCCGTTTCACCCGCGATGCGTGACGTTTCGCAGTCGTTTACCACAGGATCGTCAGCAGTGGTTTTCGACAAAATCACCTTCAAGGTCGGAGGCGGCGCGATCCCCGATGCGTTGAAAGACAACGCCGAGGCCACCTTCAAACTCGTTATCTATAAAATGCCGTCTGCCTCCGCATTGCCAGGGGATTCGCAAAAACAACCGGTTTCGGAACAGACAGGCAGTTTCGCCGGGTTTGCCGCGGACAAGGCAACAGGCAGTGGCAACATCATCGGCACGCAGTCCAATTACATTACATTTGATTTCGATAATGTCTCGCTGTCAGCCAACACCTGTTACTCGGTCGTGCTGTCTTTCACCGCAAGCGGTTCCGGATTCAACATCGCGTTGGCGCACAATGGCAACGACAACACCTTCGCCGATGGTGCCGGCTCGATCTCGACGGATGGAACGACCTGGAGTGCTTCCAGCGATTTCTACTTCTATGCCCAGGGCACAAGCAGCATCCCCGAGCCTGCGTCCATCGCGCTCCTTGTCGGCGGTATTGCCGGCGTTGCGGTCTTTGTCCGGAAACGACGCCGCACGACGGATGCCTGACAGGTAATATTTATCTGATACGTCGCGTCTCTCTCCTTCCCTCCCCCCCCCACCCCCATACACACATACACACACGCACGCGCACACCACCGGCTCCGGGCGATCCTGTTTGTCTCAACATGAAACCACACCATCTCCTCCTTCTTGTTTTCATCCCGTGTTGTATCCATGCGGGCACCACGCTGCAAATGCGGTTGAACCAGCTCCGGGATCGCCCGGCGGATGAAACGCGAGTGCTGCAACTCACCCCCGGAGCCGTTTATCGTCTGCCGCCGACAGGGATCATTCTGGACGGTATCCGGAATGCCACGATCGAAGGCAACGGCGCCACGCTGCTGATGACGAGCCACGCCGCCTTCGCCATGCGCGTTGCAAACTGCAAAAACGTGACGCTGCGAAACCTGAAAATTGATTACGATCCACTGCCCTTCACCCAGGGCACGGTGACATCCGTCAACGTGGGGAAACGCCAGATCGGGTTCACGTTGCACGACGGATATCCCGACCTGAAAACCCGCACCGTCGGAGCGGACGAATCCGTTGCCCTGTTGCCGCGTATCTACCTTTTCGAGCCGGACAAACACCAATGGAGAGCCGGCTCGCCCAGCTACGCGGCCTCCGACTTGCAATTCACGGGCAAACGGTCCGGTCGCCTGACGTTTGTTCCCTGGACACGTACCGAAGACATCGCCCTCTTCAAACCCGGAGACCGCATCGCCTGCATCACGCTCGAAGCCGACGCCATTCGCATAACCGGAAGCGCGGGCCTCGTGTGGGAAGACATCACCGTCCACGCCTCGCCCTACGTCGCCTTCATGCTCCGCTCGAACGAAGAAACCGGCGAGTATCGACGAATCACAATCACGCCCGGCCCCCCCCCTCCCGGCGCAACCGAACCCCGCCTCATGTCCGCCAACGCCGACGGATTCAACTCCGGTTACGCGCGTCGCGGTCCTCTTCTCGAAGATTCCAGCTTCGGGTTTCACGGCGACGACTCCGTCAACCTGCACGGCCCCATGCTGCCCATTGTCGAATGGCCGGACGAAAACACCTGCCTGTCCGCGGTCCCGTATCGCGAAAACCGCGCCGATCTCCTCGCCCGCGAAGGCGACACGATCCGCTTCCTCCTCGCACCCGATTATCACATCGAAAAAAACCGCGAGATTGTTGCCATCACACGCATCGAGGAAATCGGCGAACGAAGAAAGCAGGTGGATTTTGCGCTCAAGACGTGGGGCGCATCCGGATACAGGCCGAAACCCGAAAACATGACCATCTATCGCATCGCGCTCAAACCCGCAGCCGGTGGCGCGCGCCTTGCGACCAGGGGGCTTTTTGCAGACATCCCCGCGCTCGGCGCGCCGGGATACATCATCCGCAACAACACCTTCCACGATCACAACGCCCGCGGCCTCCGCCTCGGGGCCAGCAACGGACGGGTCGTCGGCAACCATTTTGCCCGCATCAAGCAGGTCGCCATCGCACTCGGTCCCGAATACTCCCGATGGAGAGAAGCAGGATGGGTTTCCAACGTTGTTGTTGAAAACAATATCATCCGCGACGTCTGCGAGAGCACGTTCATCTTTCATCCAGCCATGGCAACGCCGGGAGCAATCAGCGTCACGGGGGCCATTGATGCGCAACGTCCGCCGGTTCCATTTCCACCCGGCAATCGTGGAATCGTCATTCGCAACAACGACATCGAGGGATGTCCTGTTGACGCCATTCACGTCGTCGGAACAGACGCGCCCGTTGTCGAAGGCAACACGTTCCGGAACGTCTCCACGCTCGCCGAAAAAGATCGCAAAACCGCCGGACGCGACCTCGGCCTCCAGGTCGGAACAGGCCTCACCATCGTCCCTGCTTCCGCCTCCGTACCCGCTTCCGTCTCGTCATCGTCATCCCGATAACAATACATTCACTCCCTCCCTTCTCCC
>JAISAX010000811.1 GCA_031266495.1 Opitutaceae bacterium | reverse complement strand
GGGGGGGGGTGGGGGCGGGCGCGGGGGGGGCGGGGGGGGGGGGGGGGCGGGCCCCGCCCCCCCCCCCAACCGCACCCGGTGTCGGCGGATCGTCGCCGGGCGCGACCGCGCGGTGGAGGATGGAGAAGCAAGCCGGGGTGAGGACAACGACATGGGCCAGAACCATGCCTTTTTTTGTATTATTGTAAATACCAAAATAGGTTTTCTTTCGTGCCTGTTGATTTATTTTACGTCAAGCAAGCGAGTTAGTCCGCAAATTTTATCCGGGAAAAATTGAATGGAGCAGGCTTTTGGGCCAATCTGCGCCCGTTGTCGTTGATGAACATCGGAGCCTCACCCTGCGAACACGCGAACACGCGAACGGGCGCACGTGAAGTGCGCCCCTATCGGGGTTGACGCCACTGGTTTCCGGGACAGGGGCCGGGCCGCGCAGGGACGCGCTTCAGTCGCCTGTATCGATTTTTTCGCGAGGCAGGAGCAGCACGAGGCTGACGCCGAAGATCACGATCGTCAGGAGCATGAGGCCGCCGATGAGGGGTGGGATGCCGGGGTTCCGGTTACCGCCGACGCGGGGACGGGATTGGCGCGACCAGTGGGATTTTTCCAATGACGTGGGGATGTACTCGCCGATGGTCGTGCCCGGCGGGAGCGCTTCGAGGATGTTGGCCGTCCTGGCGCCGTCGGAAAACCGGACGAGTTGCCCGCCGTCATCCGTGAGGTTGCGGAAAAACTGGACGTTGCCGCCGAGAAACATGATGTGCCCGCCCTGCGTGCCGTAAGGGCTGTCGGCCGACCACGTGCCGTCGGGCTGGAGTCCGCGCGTCCAGCCGATGGGTGTGGTCGAGGGCATGGTCGTGTGGAGTTCGCCGAGCGGGACGGCAAAGGTCGGTTTGAGTGCCTTGAAGGAAGCGGTCATGGCCGGGATGCCGTTGCTGTCGAGGCGATGGGGCGACTCTATCACGGTCGAAAGTGTGTAAACGCCGGGATTGGCCGGGTCGATGCCGCTGGACCAGATGCTGGCATCGTTGAGCCCGCCGCCGTGGGCGAGCAGCGCGGCGTAGTCGTGCAGGCTGGTGGCGCGGGGGAGTTGGTCGTTGTTGTCGGTCGCATAGATGAGCGAGGCTTGGCCGAGCTGGCGGAGGTTGCTGGCATCGATCGTAGAGGCGGGGATGCTGTGGCGGGTGGACATGGCCGACGCCGGTTGCGCGAAGAGGGCAATCAGGCCGGCGAGAAGGAACGGCGAATGGCGGAAGATGGACGAGGGTCGCATGGCGGGGAGGAAAACGGAAAAAAGTGTTCCGGCTGCCATGGGGCGGGGCAATTCGAAACGGATGTCACGTGGAGCGAGGCGTCGTAGTGGCGACAGGCGTGCGTAACCCGAAGTGCGGTCAGGGACGGCGTGCCATGTGGCACGGCCATCCTGGCCGTGGACGGCGAGCAGCGTTGCAAGGGATCCCACCCCCCCCCCCCCTCCCGCGAAAACACGGGCTGGAAGCCCGTGCCACGCCGGAGCGGAGAGGCAGCGCTCACGGGCAAGGATGCCCGTGCCACTTCCTGAACCTGTCCTCTTTTCGAGATGCGCCCCTGATGGATAACCAACTGCTCCCTTAATCGAGAATCGAGAATCGAAAATCCCCACGGGCTGGAGCACGGGAGTGCATGGGGTGATGTCCGCTCAACGGTTCGCGCCCGCGACCGGTTCGGGCGTGGCCTCGTCGCCTGTCATGGTGTAGGGAAGACGCCAGACTTTCGTGCCGTCGGCGTTGGCGAAGTAGAGGCGCGATTCGCTGAGTTTTTGCGGGTTGCCGTCGGCCCAGAAGGCGAAGAACGGGTCGCGGGCGTTTTCGGGACGGCGCACATAGCTGTGATTGAATTCGCTGCCGGTGGTGAGCTGGCGCGTTTTTGCCCACGTGCGGCCGGCGTCGGGGCTTGTCCAGAGCGCGACTTCGCCGCCGGCGCCGTAGCGCTGCGGGCCGGTTTCGGTGGGGCCGAGGATGCGCCAGTCGTCGCCGTTCACGTAGAGGCTGCCCATGTCGTAGTTGTGATCGGATGACGTGATGACGCGGGTTTCCCACTTGCCGTCCTTGCCGCCGGTCCGGTGGAGGAGCGTCCATTCGCGGGGATCGCCCCTGGGGCCGGGTTCGCCGGCGCGGCTGATGATGCAGAGGAGGATCGGGTTGCCGGCGGCGTCGAAGGCGAGGTCGCAGGTGTACATGAACTTGCCCTGCGCTTTCAGGTCGGCGAGGATCGCGGGATTGTCGGGCGTCGTCAGCGGGAGAGCGAGCGGCGTGCCGTCGGCCGTGGTCCAGGTTTTCCCGGCGTCGGTGGTCTGCGCGTAGTAGATGTTGGTGCGGCGGTCCACGTGGCTTTCGGGGTGATAGTTGAAGAAGGTGGCGTATTTGGTGATGCGGCGTCCGGTGGCGGCGTCGATGCCGGACCAGCGGCCGCTCGTCTGGTAGTGGCCGCCGAAGGACGCGAGCGCGTGATCCTCGCTCCAGGTGCGTCCGTCGGCGCTGGTCTTCCAGAAGAGGTTGCGGGCGGAGCCGTATTTCGTGCCTTTGAAATATTTGGTGAAGAGGAGGAAAAAGCCGTCGGGCGCGGCGGGGGTTTTATCGTCGCTGTCCGGTCCGTGCCAGATTTCCGGATACGTGAACTCCTGGAGCGAGACGCACTCGAAGGTGGCGATGTCGTGCGGGCGGGTGCCGCGGAAGACGATGCCGGGGCGGCGGGTGCCGCGTCCGCTCTTGAAAATCCAGAGGTGGCCGTCGGGGGCGAGCTGGATGGAGGCGTCGTCGTGGGGATCGTTGACGGCGGGGTCGGCATAAAGGGCGACGGGGCGTGAAACGGTGCCGCGCGCGTGGTCGTAGCTGCCGACCATGATGACGAGCTGGCGCTTGTCGGCAGAGGGGGTGCCGCCCCAGGTGAAAAAGGTCTTGTTGGCCGCGGGCGCGTAAACGGCCATGGGCTGGTGATTGGCCGTGTAGGTGCCGAGGCCGCCGGAGTACTTGTCTCCGTACTCGAACTTGAATCCGAGCGTGAACCAGATGCCGCGGTAGCCGTCGGCAGGGACGGCGTTGGCTATGAAGGGGGAGGGATCGGCCGGTGCGGCGGAGCCGGAGGCGGTCCTGGGCGGGAGCGGGGAGTGTGGTGTGAACATGGCGGCGGTGAGCGGTTGGAGACAGGCGGCGGCGAGCGCGAGAAAGGCGGCGGCACCGGCCGGCCGGCGGGCGGCGCGACAGCGATGCGGGTGTGGACAGGCAGGCGAGGGTGAGGACGCGGCGGGTGAGAACATACAGCGGGGTATTTTTGGTGACGACCGGTGGACGGGCAAGGCGGACGGATTTCATGGCATGGTCATTTTGTTGCAAAGGATGATCATGCGCGGGGGGGGGGGGGGGGAGGGGCCAGCGGTCTGCAACGATCTTTAATTGCGCTTATCTGTCGGCCACTTCTCCG